>NZ_CP049366.1:913212-1217616 GCF_014058425.1 Companilactobacillus pabuli | reverse complement strand
GTAGCGGTTATTTTGATGTGTCTGAGTTGTATGATGATTTCTTTACATCATATCAGTCACCTAATTCTTCAAGTACGACTACAACAACTACGACAACTTCAACTGATAATGATTCAGCCGTAACTGATAGTGGATCTACTAGTTCTAATGTAATTGAAGTAGATAATTCTTCTAGCAGTTATGTACCATTGATGGCTCTACAGGATGATGGAAGTATGACAACAATAACTAATCGAGCATTAGCAAATAATACATCATGGCAAACTGATCAAACAAAAGTTGTCAATGGAACAACATATTATCGAGTAGCTACGAATGAATGGGTAGCAGCACAATACTTAGCTGGAAATTCTTCAACTACTGATGCAGCTAGCTCAGCTAATGTTATCAAAGTAAATAATTCAAATTCTAGTTACGTTCAATTAGTTGCTTTGCAAGATGACGGAAGCATGACAACGATAACTAATCGAGCATTAGCAAATAATACATCATGGCAAACTGATCAAACTAAGGTTGTTGATGGAACAACGTATTATCGAGTAGCAACCAATGAATGGGTTAATGCCGAATATATAATTTAATTTATTGCATCTTTTCTTTGATTTAAATATAGATTTTCGATATACTGACCTTAAACAAGGGAGTAACTTGCAGAAGTTGCCTGCGACAAAATCGTCAGCAAGACGTAAGTCTGGTTTTGTCTTAATTAGTGAGACTTGTACGCTATTTGGCGTGCAGGTCTCTTTTTTTAAATCAAAGGAGGGGTTGAATTTGAAAGATACTCGATATTATGCACTGGATAAAACTTCACTGTTGGATAAATTCCAAACTAGTGAAGCCGGATTAAGTACTGACCAAGCTAAAAAACGTTTGGAAGAAAATGGGCCTAATGCTTTAGCACAAGGTAAGAAGAAGAATTTGTTCCAAAGATTTTTTGATCAATTTAAAGATTTTATGATTATTGTTTTATTAGTGGCTGCCTTGATTTCAGGATTTGTTGCTCAAGAATGGGCTGATGCCGCTTTGATTTTGGCCGTAGTTATTATCAATGCTGTTTTTGGGGTTTTCCAGGAGTCAAAGGCTGAGGAAGCTATTGATGCTTTGAAGGAAATGTCGACTCCTGAAGCTCATATCAAGCGAAATGGCAAACTGGAGACAGTTAGTAGTGAGGCTTTAGTGGTCGGAGATGTTGTTTTGCTAGAAGCTGGAGATATTGTGCCAGCGGATATCCGCTTGATTGATTCGGCCTCGATGAAGATTGAAGAAGCTGCTTTGACTGGTGAATCAGTTCCGGTTGAAAAAGAAGCAGAAACTCTACCAGATGAGGATATTCCACTAGGTGATCGTAAAAACATGGCTTATATGAATAGTAATGTTACTTACGGTCGTGGAGTCGGTATCGTAGTTGGTGTTGGTATGAATACACAAGTTGGTCAAATTGCTGGAATGATCAATAAAGCTGAGGAAACAAGCACACCTCTGCAAGATAATTTGAATTCTCTTGGTAAAACTTTGACTTGGTTGATTCTTGGAATCGCTGCAGTGATTTTCGCAGTTGGTATTTTCAATAATCATTCGGGATTGCCAATGAATGAATTAGTCATCAATATGATGTTGGTCGCAATTTCATTAGCCGTTGCTGCAATTCCGGAAGGTTTACCAGCTATCGTAACGATTATTTTAGCGTTAGGTACAACAAGAATGGCTAAGCGTAAAGCTTTGGTTAGGAAGCTTCCTGCAGTTGAAACGTTGGGAAGTACTGATATTGTTGCTTCTGATAAGACTGGTACGTTAACTCAAAATAAGATGACAGTCGAAAAGTTTTATCAATATGGCAAACTAAATGATGCCTCGTCAAAAATCACTGGAGCTGATAAAGTTCTACAAGTTATGACGTTTGCCAATGATACAAAGATTCAAAATGATGGAGTTTTAGTAGGTGATCCAACTGAAACAGCCTTAGTTCAATTTGGATTTGATCACGACTATCAAGTTGAAGACGAGTTGAAAAAGGAACCACGTGTTGCAGAAGTACCATTCGATTCAGAACGTAAGTTGATGTCAACGATTCACAAGTTATCTGATGGTAAATTCTTAGTAGCGGTCAAAGGTGCTCCTGATATGTTGTTGCAACGAGTTACTAAATTGCAAAAAACCTCTGATGAAGTAGTTGATTTTACTGAAGCCGATAAGACAGAAATTTTAAAGCAAAATAAAGCAATGGCAACTCAAGCTTTGAGAGTTTTAGCCATGGGTTATAAGATTATTGATGAAATTCCACAAACCGTTGATTCAGAGACCGTTGAAAATGATTTAGTCTTTGCAGGTTTGATTGGGATGATTGATCCAGAACGTCCAGAGGCTGCCAAAGCGGTTGCTGATGCCAAAAAAGCTGGTATTCGTCCAATGATGATTACTGGTGACCATCAAGATACTGCCGAAGCGATTGCAGCTCGTTTAGGAATCATTAAAGCAGGCGATGATGATGCTGTCATTACTGGGGCTCAATTGGATCAAATGAGTGACGATGAATTCGAAAAGAATGTTCAACGTTATTCAGTTTATGCGCGTGTATCTCCAGAACATAAAGTTAGAATCGTCAAAGCTTGGCAAGATAAAGGTAAAGTTGTTGCCATGACTGGTGACGGTGTCAATGATGCACCAGCTTTGAAGTCCGCTGATATTGGTATCGGTATGGGTATTACTGGTACGGAAGTTTCTAAGGGAGCTTCTGATATGGTATTAGCCGATGATAACTTTGCAACAATCATCGTTGCGGTTGAAGAAGGTCGTAAGGTCTTCTCTAATATTCAAAAATCGATTCAATATTTACTTTCAGCTAACTTAGGTGAAGTTTTGACATTGTTCATGATGACTTTGCTAGGCTGGGATATTTTACTACCGGTTCAGTTGCTTTGGATCAATTTAGCAACCGATACTTTCCCAGCAATCGCTTTAGGTGTTGAACCAACCGAACCAGGTATTATGGATAAAAAACCACGTGGGCGCCGTTCAAGTTTCTTAGGTGGAGGAATTGGTTCTTCGATCGTTTATCAAGGTATCCTTGAAGGACTGATTACTTTGGGAGTTTATGGATTAGCCATTATGTTCCCAGTCCACACAGCTAATGATGCAATGCATGCTGATGCTTTGACAATGGCCTATGCAACATTAGCTTTGATTCAATTGTTCCACGCATTTAACGTTAAATCGACGTATCAATCGATCTTTAAAGTTCATATGTTCAAGAATAAGATGTTCAACATTGGTGTATTAACATCATTTATCATGGTGGCAGCGACAATTGTTGTTCCTGGATTTAACAGCTTGTTCCACGTTACTGAACTGAATCTAGAACAATGGTTGATTGTCCTTGGCGCTGGAGTATTGATGATTTTGATTGTTGAAATTGTTAAATTCTTCCAACGTCGTACTGGTAAAAAGTAATAAATGGAAAGAAAGTAAGGCCCCGATACCGAAGTAGATATCGAGGCCTTTTTTATGTATTTTTGAATTTCTTAGTAAATGATTAGCAGATTTGGTCGCCAAGTTTTTCCATCTTTTGACGACGTTCTTCAGCGGTTTCAGGTTTAACATTTCTCCAGTCAACAACTGAAAGGGCACCATCTAAGATACCTGAGTTGTCTTTAAGAGCTAAAGCATTGTGCCATAGGGAAATGTTAAGACCAGCAGTAAAGAAGTCTGTATATTGAGGTTCAGTAGCTAGTTTGTAGCCAGCATTATTTTCGATCGGAACAGTATATTTAGGATCATTTTCATTAAGAATAACTAGTTGAAATTTATCACCAATAGCACAGCTACCACCAAGACTTGAGTACTTGTTTGAACCATCATCGGTAGTCAAGATCATTGTGCTTCCTGCTGGGATTTTATCAGCTAAGTATTTTTGTGCATCGTCTTTAATATTAATTTTCATAAATTAAGATCCTTTCCGTTACAATAATTTGAATTGTGCAACACTGATTAGTTTACAATCATTCTCATTACGCTCTTTAAGTTACAGCATATTGTGAATTCTTGCAAATTATCAGCTCAATAAAACAAAATATATTTTTGATATTTAGTAAATTAACCATAAATTGATTAACAGATTTGATCACCAAGTTTAATCATTTTGTCGCGGCGTTCTTGTGCAGTTTCGGGTTTAACATTTCTCCAATCAACAACGGCTAGTGAACCATCAAGAATACCAGAATTATCTTTAAGAGCTAAAGCATTGTGCCATACGGAAATGTTAAGACCATTACCTAATAAGTCAGCATCAGATGGGGAAGTCTTAAGATCAAGACCAGCGTCATTTTCTAAGTCGATTGTGTAATTAGGATCATCATCCTTTAAAATAACGATTTGGAATTTATCACCGATAGCACAACTACCACCAAGGCTTGAGTATTTATTTGAACCATCGTCAGTTGTTAGAATCATTTTGGCATTTGTTGGAACTTCTTTATTTTTTAAATATGTTTGAGTTTCTTCTTTAATATTGATTTTCATTTTATATAAGATCCTTTCGGGAACTAAATTTAATTGATTGCCAAACATTAAGTTGTGTACAATCTTTATTACAGTTAATACTATATCACGTAAATTGGTTGTGCACAACTTAAATGACTGAAATAATTATTATATTGTTCTTAAGCTTTGTGAAAATCCCATTATATCAACGATAAAGAGGGTATACTTTAAATAAATAATTTTTTTGTTATAGGGGGAGAATTATGTCTAAGAAGAAAATTTCTGCAATTATTGCAACAATTGTTTCACTAGTAACGTTATTTTTCTGCGTTACCACGGTTGATGCTGCACGTATGGATATGGTCGATGTCTCCAATCATAATGGAGCTATGACAATCGCCAACTTCCAAGATATGCATAATAATTATGGTGTAAAAGCTGCCGTTACTAAGATAAGTGAAGGAACTACCTATAAGGATGCTTATGCAGCTAACAATATTAAAACGGCTCAAGCTGCTGGACTTTATATTCATGGTTATCATTATGCTCACTATAGTAATGTAAACGAAGCTATTGCTGAAGCTGATTTTGCTGCTCAGACTGCTAAAGCCGATGGATTGCCAGCGGGAGCTGTTTTGGTAACTGATGTTGAAAGTACTGAACAACAACATAACAATCCAGAAACAAATACTCAAAGCAACATTGCTTTCATCAATCAAGTAGCAAAGTATGGTTATCGTTCTGATATTTACACGATGGGCTCTTGGGCCAATTTGGTTATGCAAGTCAAGAAAGGTTGGATAGCCGCTTATCCTTCTGACGCTACTGATCAATATTGGTATCCAAATGCTCATGGATGGCAATGGACGAGTCATTATCAATTCGATGGTAGTTATGGTAATTTTGATGTTTCTCAACTTTACGATAATTATTTTACGAGTTATCAAGCACCACAAACTGTTAGTGTAGATAATAGTAATCAAACTAATAATAATTCGACAAATAATGCAATTTCCTCAAAAGGAGTAATTAGCGTAAATAATGCTAATGGTAGTTATGTACCTTTAGTAGCCATTCAAAATAACAGTACTAAGACAATAACTAACCGTGCCTTAGCCAACAATACTCCTTGGGTAACTGATCAAACAAAGACTATCGATGGTGTTACTTATCATCGTGTTGCTACAAACGAGTGGGTTGATGCTAAATATATTGTTGGATAAAAATAAACCAATTGGGATTTCCCAGTTGGCTTTTTAATTTACAAAATATTTTTATATAATAGGAAACAAGTTAACGGTGTTGAATCTTTTTCATCTAGAGTGACATCAATTTGATCAAAGATTTTAAATCCCCTTTTCAAATAAAACTGATAATCACAATTCGAATCAGTGAAGACATAGATTAGTTGATTTTGAAGTTTATTTTCTAATGCCTCGAGTAATTGTGTACCGATGCCTTGGTGTTTGATATTAGAATCAACAGCAAAGAAGGTAATCTCACCGTCAGGTTTGTTTTTCATAAATCGTTTGAGCATTCTTTGATTGGCTTGGTCATAAGTTTTTGCCATATCGTCATTGTCAAAAAGATTAATTAACTTATTACCTAAATTGACGGTTAGATTTCTCTTTAGAGTGGAGTATTTTAATCTTTGAAAATTAACTCTCGCAAAAATGAATCCAACTAATTTGTTTTCTAAGTAAGCTCCTAAGGCAATAGTGGAGTTCTTTAATTCCATTTCCGCGACTATTTTACCGTAGAAATACAGGGCAAATTTATTCTCGATGTATTTGTCGAATTGCATGCCTGTAGTAGCAAATTGACGGACTTTTTCGAGATCTGTGGGATTGAATTCTTTAATTTGGATTTTAGTCATTTAAAACTCCTTTATTTGAATATGCGTTGAGCGTCATTGGAATATAAATAATTTAATGTTAATCTATGAATATTAGGGAGATGGGAAAATGTCAGAAACAAAGGAACAAGCATTAATGCAAGCCATTAAAACAGCTATTCAAGATAAGCAAATCAAAAAATATCCTGATTTAATGGAAATTTTGAATAAAGCAAGTAAGCAATTATCGAGTTCTAATGATTATCATCAAGTTTCAGCAACTCTCAACAAGTCATTACAGTTCTGGGGCATGGGTCACTTGCATGGGCCAGAGGCTTTGAATACATTATATCAAGCTACGATTGAAGGTACACGTGGTCGAGCACATCAAAAATTACCAACCGGTTTAGATTAAAAAAGTCAGAATCCAATTAGGGTTCTGACTTTTATTTTACAAGATTGCGCCAATCAATAACGGGAACAGCTGAATCCATCACACCACCATTGTCGCTAAGGACTAAAGAACCGTGTGAAAAATCTAGATTGAGACCGTCATTAAATAAATATTCTTCAGCAGGGTTCATCCAAATTTGATAGCCGGCGTTATTGTCAACTGCAATCGAAAATTTTGAATCTGGTTTATTGATAATAATTAGTTGAAAACTATAAACTAAAGCACAGGTCGCACTATTATTCGCGTAGTTATTCGCTCCGTCGGTCGTTGTTAAAAGTAAATTACTTTTAGTTGGAATTTTGTTGGCTAAATACTCTTTAGCTTGTGGCTTGATATTTAATTTCATTAAAGCAACCTCAAAAATTATTTTTGATTTTTTAAATATTGATATTCTTTATCGACCGCTTTTTGGGCAACCAAATTAAGATAATTGAATGGTTCATCAAAATTAGGTGAGAAGAGCATGTCGAGATAAGCTAACTGATCGATGGTGTTTTTGTTTTGAATAACGACTGAAATAGTATTGGCCGATTGAGAGACCTCATGTTCAC
This sequence comes from Companilactobacillus pabuli, assembly GCF_014058425.1. Taxonomy (NCBI): domain Bacteria; kingdom Bacillati; phylum Bacillota; class Bacilli; order Lactobacillales; family Lactobacillaceae; genus Companilactobacillus; species Companilactobacillus pabuli. The sequence goes on along the minus strand of NZ_CP049366.1, from coordinate 1,210,301 downwards.
TTATCAATTGGGCCCCTAGAATTTGACGTGATTTACGATCATAAACTAATTCAATACTAATTTTAGCATTAGTAGGCATAAAATCAGGTCGATAGTTGCTTTCAAAGAAGACTTCTTGGGCATCGAAATTTTCATGTAAAGCTTCGTGTAAAGTCAGACCAGTACTAGCAACAGTGTTTCCAAATACTAGCATACCTGTTGTAGCTTGAGTACCCATAGTTTTTATCCTAGGGTTAAGAATGTTGGCTCCAGCCAAAGCACCTTGTCTAATAGCATGCGATGCTAAAGGAATATATTTGGAATTAAGAGTTGGATTGTAATGAACTTCGGTAACGTCACCGGCCGCAAAAATATTTGGGTCAGATGATTGCATGTATTCGTTAGTAATGATAGCACCATTTTTGGCTAGCTTGACTTGTCCCTTGAGTAAATCAGCTTGGGGTAAGACACCAGGAGTGATTGTGACCATATCGACTGAGTAGTCACCAACATTAGTTTTAACTAGGATCTTGCCATCATCAGTTTCGTTAAAACGAGTCACCACAGTATTAGTCATTACTTTGACGTTATTGTCTAATAGTAATTTTTTGACTTTTTGAGCGATGGTTGTATCAAGATATTGGTTTAATAATTGTTTTTTACGTTGGAAGAGAATAACTTGGTGACCGGATTTTAGATAACCTTCGGCCAGTTCAACACCGGAATATCCTCCTCCTAAAATAGCGATTGTTTCGGCATTTTTTGATGCTTTGTAAAGCTTCTGAGCCTGATCACAAGTTTTACAAAGCATTACTTTAGTGCTTTCAATACCTGGGATTACGGGGATAGTAGTTTTGGAACCAGTCGTCATAATTAATTTGTCATATTTATCATGGACGAATTCCTTTGTTTGAAGATCTTGTGCCAAGATAGTATGAGCTGTGCTATCAATTTCGATAACATCGTGCTGCATTCGCATTTGTACACCTTTTTTAATAAATTGCTCTGGATTGGCATACATTGCTTCATTTAAATCTTTGACGGAACCAGCAATATGCAAATAGGTTGCACATGACAAATACGAGATACTTCGATTACGCTCGTAGACAGTTATGGTAGCGTCAGGATAATATTTTAAGCATTGATTAATTGCAGCAATGCCAGCATGGGTACACCCAATTATGACTATTTTCATTAAATTATCACGACTTTTCTTTTAATATCCAAATATAATTATTTCGTTAATTGGACTATACTAAAAGTATATACGTTTTTGATATAAAAAGTAAATATATCGTTTTTGACACATAAGGAAGAAATAAGATTATGGATAAAATTTATCGTTATTTTGTACAACCACAAATTGATGTAAAAACAAATACTATTTTTGGCTATGAGTTGTTAATCAAACAGCTTACTCCTGAAGGATGGAGATTGCCTAAATCGTTTTCCGAAATCAGCACTGAAACGACTTCGAAATTACTGATTGCTACGACTAAAATCCTAGGCCTAAAAGTAGATTATTGTTCAGTCAACGTTAATCGTGAACAATTAGTCGATACGAGAATGGAAGATGCTATCATTCAAAGTCAATTGCAATTATTTCCGACGAAGGTAGTTGTTGAATTGACTGAAGAAAAAGGACCTAAGAAGTATTCCGATGCTTTTTTGATTCCACATTTAAGAAAGTTTATGGAACATGGGATGCAAATTTCTTTGGACGATGTTGGTACTGGTGATAACAGTTTGGAAGCAATCAGATGTTTTTTGCCAATGGCCTCGGAATTAAAGTTTGCTCTTCAAAATTTCAATTCACAAAATGAAGATCCTGATTTACAAAAAAAATTGATTATGTGGCAAGGAATTAGTCAAGAATACGGACAACGCTTGATTTTGGAAGGAATTGAAGATGATGAGGATGCCAAAATGAGTAGCGATTTGGGAATTAATTTACGCCAAGGCTACTATTACGGCAAACCAGAATTATTATCTTTGCCAGGAGATTCACAATTTAATATAAAAAAGTAAATTTTAAACATTTTATTTTAAATATTATCTATTTTTGATAGATAAAAATAACAAATAGGGCAATAATAGGCGAGTAATTACAATAAATATTGTTAATTTCATGTGAGGGATAAACATGGAGCAAATGTTATTTTATTCAGCCAAGTTGCGTAATACAAAGATTGTTAATGCAATTCGCAATACTTTGACTTTATTGTTTCCAATAATGTTATTAGGTAGTTTTGCGGAAGTACTTAAGTTTACTTTTCTAACCAAAAATGGTTATATGGCAAGAATGTTTGGGATACCATGGTGGTTACCTTATAACAGTGAATTGAACTGGGTCATGGGAGTTATTTTTCATTGCACGATTGATATGGTTGCCTTGTATGCAGCCTACGGGTCAGCGTATTACATCACTAAAGCCTACGGAAAAGAAGGAGAAAAATCTGGTGCTATCGGATTATTGGCATACTTGATAATCTCTTTTCAACCTACGCCAGAGGGATTGCCAAACTTTAGTCGTTTTATGATGTCTGAAGGAATGCTTTTAGCTTTGATTGTTGGGTATGGTTGTGGTCGATTGTGGATTTTCTTTGATGATTCTCAAATCAACGATAAGTATAAGTTTATTTTTCCCGTTTTGATCGTGATATTTTTGGCGGCAATAGTTAATTTGTTAGGAACAATGATCTTAAAACTTGAAATACCAACGTACGTTTCGAGTTTTGTTATGCAACATACGCAGTTAAATGCTTTGTTTTACGTACTAGGAATGGGTGTTTTGACTGATTTACTGTCATGGATGGCTGTTGGAGGACCGTTTACTAATAGTCCTACGTTCACTGATGCACCAGCGATGGCTAATCTCAGTTTAGCTCTAAAATCCGGTAATTCTTGGAATGTTCCTTATAAATTCACCGATACTACTATTTTTCACAGTTTCGCTAATTTTGGTGGAAGCGGCGTTATGTTGGCACTTATTATTGCAATTTTAATTTTTTCAAAGAAATCTCGGAATCGTAATGTGTCAAAATGGTCTATTTTTCCAGCAATTTTTAATAATCATTATCCAATGATGCTCGGAATTCCGATATTGTTCAACCCCGTTTTTTTAGTTCCGTTTATTTTGGTTCCATTGGTTAATATGTTAGTGACGAGTTTGTTTATAGTGATGCACTGGTTGCCGATTGCTGCTTATCCTGTTCCAGTCGGGACTCCGGGGCCGTTGATAGCATTTATTGGTACTAATGGTAACTGGATTACTTTGATTTTTGGCGTAGTTTTACTAATAGTAGATGTTTTGATCTATTCGCCGTTTGTTAAACTGTCTGATCGAATTAGTCAGAAAGCGGGTGAGATAGATGAGAAACTTTAAAAAATTGTTTTTTTGGTTGTTGGGAATTTTTATTACAGTAGTTCTGATCGTTGTGTCATTTAATTGGTCACAGACTAATGTTTCTAAGTTAACCAAATTGCATAATTCTAGATTGTCACCTGTTATTATGATACCGGGAAGTTCAGCGACGCAAAATCGGTTTGATACGCTTGTAAAGAAATTAAATCGTAATAATAAATCTCCGCATAGTTTGATAAAAGTCTATGTTTCTACTGATGACAAGTTAAAAATAACCGGTAAATTAAGACGGGGAGATAATGAACCGATAATTGTAGTTGGCTTTGAAAACAATCATGACGGTTATAGCAATATTAAAAAACAAGCCCGTTGGTTTAATATAGCTTTTAAAGCCTTAACTAAGCAGTATAGTTTTAATAATTTTAAAGCGATTGGACATTCAAATGGGGGCTTGATTTATACTGCCTTTTTGGAAAATTATTTTGCTAAATATTCTGATAGAATCAAAATCAAGCAATTAATGACTATCGGATCACCATATAATTTCAATGAAAAATCGGTTCATCACAAGACACAAATGCTATCGGACTTTATTGCTGATCGAAAAAATATTCCTAAGAATTTAAGCGTTTATTTTGTTGCGGGGACAGAAACGTATAATTCGGATGGTTTAGTGCCACTCGGTAGTGTCATGGCCGGTAAGTATATTTATCAAGGACAAGTTAAACATTTTACGACTATTTCAGTTTCTGGTTCGGATGCTCAACATTCAGATTTACCACAAAATGATCAAATCATTGACTTGATAAATCGTTATATTCTTGATCCAAAGCAAAAGATGCAACCACGAAGTCGTCAGGAATCAGTTTCTTTAAATGGTCAATAAAGGGTTCTTTAAAGGAAGTCTCAATTAAGAGTCTTCTTTTTTTGATAGAATATTACTATATGAGGGGATGAAAACTTGAGTTGGATAATTATTATGATTTTGGCAGCGTTGATGGCTGGATTTGTTCAGGGAGTGACAGGATTTGGATCAGGTATTGTAATGATGGTCTTTTTGCCACATTTGATGCCAATCAGTCAAAGTGCTGGGGTTTCAACGTTAACTATGGTCGTTGCTAATGTTATGGTCGTCTGGCATTATCGAAAGTATTTTGAATGGCAAAAAATTTTAGGCCCTTTTTTGATTTACATTACGATGGCAATAGTTTCACTACATTTGAGTAGTGGGTTGCCAGCGGGACATTTGAAATTACTTCTAGGATTGTTATTGGTAACTTTATCTTTATATTATGTAATTATGAATTGGAAATCGATCACTATCAGTCGAATTCCACTGTTTGTTATGGTTATCTTTGCTTTGATATCGGGATTTTTTAATGGGATGTTTGGAATCGGTGGGCCATTGATGGCGCTGTACTTTTTAACTATTTCTGATTCCAAGGAAAAATACCTCTCAAGTATTCAAACGTTCTTTTTGATTGATACTTTTATTATGACTAGCTTACGTTTTGCTAATGGAATTTTGTCATTGAATAATTTGAAATACGTAGCGGTTGGTATTATAGGGTCGATTATTGGAACCTTCATTGCCAATAGATTAGTGAGTCATTTAAATATAAGTTTTATGAAAGCTTTGATTTATATCTTTATTGGACTAAGTGGTTTGTATTATATTGCCATGACATTCTGACAAATCGCTTGCATCAGTTGAAAATAGTCCGTATAATGCACATTAACTATGTTTATGAAATGAGGATTATATATTTGATTACTGTTAATGATGTAAGTTTGCACTTTGCCGACCGAAAGCTATTTGAAGATGTAAATATCAAATTTGCACCCGGTAACTGTTATGGCTTGATTGGTGCTAATGGTGCCGGTAAATCAACTTTCTTGAAAGTTTTGTCTGGTGATATCAAACCTTCTACTGGTTCGGTTAAACTTGGACCCAATGAACGTTTAGCAACTTTGAAACAGAACCACTTTGATTATGATGATTATACAGTTATGGAAACTGTCATCATGGGACACAGTGACTTGTATGAAATCATGCAAGAAAAAGATGCTATTTATATGAAACCTGATTTTAGTGAAGAAGACGGTTTAAGAGCAGCCGATCTTGAAGCTAAGTTTGGTGAAATGGGAGGCTGGGAAGCAGAAGGTGAAGCTTCACAAATGCTCCAAGGCTTGAATATTCCCGAAAGTTTGCATCAAGAAAAAATGGCCAATTTAACTGCTGGTCAAAAGATTAAGGTCTTGTTAGCACAAGCACTCTTTGGTCAACCAGATGTTTTGCTACTAGATGAGCCTACTAATGGTTTGGACGTTGACTCAATCGACTGGCTAGAAGAATTCTTGATCAATTTTGAAAACACTGTTATCGTCGTATCCCATGACCGTTACTTCTTGAATAAAGTTTGTACATACATGGCTGATCTTGATTACAGCAAGATTCAACTTTATGCCGGTAACTATGATTTCTGGCAACAATCTTCAGCTTTAGCTCAACAAATGAAGCAAGATCAAAATGCTAAAAAAGAAGAAAAAATCAAAGAATTGCAAGAATTTATTGCCCGTTTCTCGGCTAATGCTTCTAAGTCTAAGCAAGCTACTTCACGTAAGAAAATGCTTGATAAGATTACTTTGGACGATATTCAACCTAGTTCAAGACGCTATCCATTTATCAAATTTGTCCCTAATCGTGAAATTGGGAACGACTTGCTACAAGTTAAAGATTTATCTGTTACTATCGATGGCAAGCAAATTTTGAAGAATGTTAATTTTATCTTGAACAAAGATGATAAGGTGGCTTTCTTAGCTAAGAACGATATGGTTACAACAGCATTATTCAAAATCTTGACGGGTGAAATTACGCCTGATTCTGGTACTGTTACTTGGGGTGTTACGACTAGCCAAGCTTACTTGCCAAAAGACTTTAATGCCATGTTTGATGAAGAGACGCCAATTATTGATTGGTTGCGCCAATTTGCCGAAAAAGGTGAAGACGACGATACTTTCTTGCGTGGATTCTTAGGTAGAATGTTGTTCTCTGGTGACGATGTTACTAAGATGGTCAACGTTTTATCCGGTGGCGAAAAAGTTCGTGTCATGCTCTCGAAGATGATGTTGTTGAAAGCTAACGTCTTATTATTAGATGACCCAACTAACCATTTGGATTTGGAATCAATTACTGCCTTGAACGACAGTTTGATTGATTACAAAGGTTCAATTTTATTTGCATCACATGATCACCAATTCATTCAGACAGTTGCTAACCGTTTGGTTTACTTGACTGCTAATGGTGTGGTTGATCGCAGTGATACTACTTATGATGAATTTAGAAGTAATGAACAAGTTCAAGCTCAGATTAGTGAATTGGATAAGTAATAAGTTTGTGAGACCCAAAAGTCGGTTGATTTCTGGGTCTTTTTTTATCGTATAATGGAAGCGCATACACAAAAGGGGCAAGCTTATGTCAAAAACAATCATGCTAGCGTGTGCTGGAGGGATGTCTACTTCGTTGTTGGTGACGAAAATGGAAAAAGCGGCAGCAAAAAGAAACATTGATGTATCAATATTTGCGACCGCTGGATCAATCATTCCTGACGAATGTAAAAAAGTATCATCCAGATGTTATTTTGTTAGGACCGCAGATTCAGTACATGTATCATTTAGTTATTAAAGAAGTTGATGTGCCGGTTGCTGTGATTGATATGAAGGATTTTGGAACTATGAATGGTGAAAAGGTTTTGAATTTGGCTTTGTCGATGATGAAGTGAGTATTTTCTTTACATTTTTTGGTCTTTGTTATTTACTTAGTCCGAGGCAAATTATGAAAAAAATTAATGATTATTTTTCTAAAGAATCTCATTTGCAAAGATCACTTCGTGAAAAAGAAATAAATAAATTAAACTATTCAATAAGATTTTTATACATTAATATATTCATCTATATTTTGATTACCATTATTGAATATTGGTTGGCCAAAATTGGTAATTCCCAGGCACTGCGAGCTGACGCTTTAAATAATCTTTCGGGCGTTATATCGACGGGCGTATTAATTTTGGGTATCAAAGAAGCAACTAATGTTGATGACGATGATATTTTAGGACGAGATCTACCCAAGGAGAATATTCGTAGTAAAAACTCTTTGCAACTTTCTCGATTTAGGTTGGAGACAGTTTTTACTTTGATGACTAGTTTTATTATTATTTTGATTGCTATTCAAATTATTTACAGTGGCATAAAAGGTTTGCTGAACTTGAATAATATCGAAAATCCTAATCCAATTTCAGCTTTAGGGGCAAGTATTGCAACTGTTTTGATGCTAATAGTTTGGTTCATTAATTACCACAATGGAAAGAAATTGAAAAATGCTTCCTTACAAGCTGCTGCGAAGGATAGTTTAGGCGATGTTGTAACTAGTTTTAGTACCATGATCACGGTGTTGATATCAATTGCTTTGAAAGTAGCTTTTCTCGATAGCGCGGTAAGTATAGTGATTGGAATTTTTATTTTGTGGCAAGGTGTTGTGATTTTCCAAGAAGCAGCTTTGAATTTGATAGATTATGTTGATCCCATCCTAGAAAAAAATATGCGTGATGATCTTAATAAAATTGAGGAAATCCATAGTGTGGTTGATTTGACTAGTAGATATAACGGGAACATGTTGGTTGTCGATATATTTGTAAAGGTTGATGCTGATGAGACAGCGGTGTCGATTTACCAGTTAAATAAGAAAATTAAAGATGAACTTTATCAAAAATATGATGTTTATGATGTGACAGTTACTACTATTCCGGATTTATAGGAATTTGGATGGCGGATATATTGAAATAAAAGCTCTCAATGGAATAAATTCATTGAGAGCTTTTTGCATTTTAAATATTTTTTGCTAATTATTCTGGAACACTATCTTTAGATATGAAGTTTGTATTTGGAGTCGTTCCTGCGTAATTATATAGCCAATTGAAGGCATCATAAGAAGATGCTCCAACTGGATCCGCAACAAATGCTGCAGCGTTATTGGAAATACCGAATCCTATTGTTGGACCCGCATACAAAACATTAGCGCTATGACCGAAATGTCCGGCTTGTCCCATAGGAATAGTATTGTATTCATCTGTATACCAATCTTTTAAAACATAATAGGCAACATCTCTATCAGAATGAACATAACCCCACTTTAATAAATAAGCTAATCCATCACTGGAAAGATTTTCATTTAAATTTCGTGTTGCCGTTGTATGATCCAAGACATTACCATTTTGTTGAGCAGCTCTTTGCATTGCATAATTTTCAAAATCAGCGTTCGTGTGAACGGGTTCAGAACCATTGGCCTTATGTAAAGCATTTACATATTTTACAAAGTAATCACTGATTTTATGAGTATCTGGTTTATAAGTACCCAATGGAACATCATTATCTAAATCATTATAAATCTGTCCATCAGAAGCTTTGACGTACTCGTTAGTGGCAACTTGATAATATTCAGCACCATCAATGAAGCCAGTTTTTCCAACAATCCAACTAGTATATTCCCCTAATGCTCGATTATTGATTAATTCTCCATCTGATGTATACAGACGAGTTATTTTTCTTACAAAAACCGTTGGTATGGCACTTGCTTTGGTATCTGTTGTCGTTGCTGTGAAAATTCCACCAACTGATATTAATGCTGCAGCAAATATTCCAAAAATTGTTGTCTTTTTCATAAAGGCAATCCCCCTAAATTATGTATATTTAATAACGTATATATTAAATATAATAGGATTAAATCCTATTCTTGACAATCAAAAAAATACAGCGCTTTCAATTATTAGTGGAATTCTTTTATAATAATAATTAAAAGAGGAGGGAAACAAAATGTTATTAGACAATAAAGTAGCTATTATTACAGGAGCTGGCTCAGGCTTCGGGAAAGCAACATCCTTACTATTCTCAAAGGAAGGAGCAAAAATTGTTGCAGTTGACTACAATTTGGATGCTGTTCAAAGTACGGTCGATGAAATCAATGAATCAGGGAAAAAAGCTATAGCCGTAAAAGCTGATGTTTCTGATCCTGATCAAGTTAAAAACTTCGTTAAAGTCGCAGTAGACACTTACGGGCAAATTGACATCTTATTCAATAATGCCGGTGTCTACGTACCAGGAAACATTGAGCAAACCGATATTTCCGACTGGAAGAAAGCAATTGACGTTAACTTCAATTCGGTATTCTATGGTGTGAAATTTGCTATGCCTTATTTGAAGAAGACAAAGGGAAGTATTATTTCAACCGCCTCTGCCGGTGGAATCATTGGATTCCCTGATGCTGTTTCTTACGGTGCAACAAAAGGCGGAATCATTTCCTTAACGCGCGCAATTGCCGTAGATTACGCTAAAGAGGGCGTTAGAGCTAATGCAATTTGCCCTGGTACTGGAAAGACGGGGATGACTGAAGAATTACTAAAAGATCCAAAGATTAAAGAAGGATTCCTTGCTCCAATTTCTATGAAACGTTTGGGAGAACCATCAGACGTTGCTAATGCAGCATTATTCTTAGCTAGTGACTTATCATCATATATTACAGGTCATGCTTTACCAGTTGATGGTGGATGGACAATGTCATAAAAAAATATCATTGAAACGTTCGAAAAGCACCCAAATCATTTTAGATTTGGATGCTTTTTACTTTCCGTATATTGTTTAATTTTTACGTACTTTTAAAAACGTAAATTGGTTTAGGGGTGTTTAATCAATAATCAAGCTTTAAATAGTTAATATCATATCACCGTTTTGGACAATGTTACTGCCATATTCTTCAACTTTACGTTCAGTGTCAGTAATGACGATTGGGGTGATAATGTCGTAACCACGTTTTTGAATTTCGTGAAAATCAACAGTCATCATTAGTTGTCCTTTATGAACTTGATCTCCTAATTTGATACTTGGTTCAAAGAATTTTCCTTTCAGCTCAACGGTATTAAGACCAATATGAATCAAAACTTCTGTTCCATTCATTGATTTTAATCCAATGGCATGATTGGTAGGAAATAGTGCAGTGATTTCTCCATCAAAAGGAGCATAAATATGGTTATCAGTTGGCTGTATAGCAACACCGTCACCTAAAAGTTTTTGAGAAAACACATCATCATTTACAGATGAAAGGGGGATAACTTTTCCAGCAACTGGAGCATCTACTTCATCGGATAGTCCTTTAGAATCGAAAATGTCTTTTTCCTTATCTTCATCAACAGGTTTTTTTTCAAATTTTTTGAATAAAACAACCGTTGCTATAGCGGAGACTATCATCGTAATAGCAAGTGAAATCAAAATACTATAGAAATAATTCATTGTATTATCGCCAATATACATCATTACAGCAGGAAGTCCAGATGAACCTGTGGCAAATCTTCTAGTAGCAGTAATTCCGGCAAAAATACCACCACAAGCACCACCAATGGCACCAGCGACAAGTGGATATTTTTTGGGAAAGTTCAATCCATACATTGCAGGTTCAGAAACACCCATTAAGGCTGTAACACCTGTAGAGGCACCAATTTGTTTAGTTTTACTGTCTTTTGAAAGTGTACCAACCATTATAGCGGCAATACCTTGTCCAATATTTGCTAATAAAACACCAGGGCCAAAAACAGAATCATATCCCATTTGGGAGAGTTGGATAAAGCCGATTGGAGCTAAACTGTGGTGAAGACCGAACACAACTAAAATTGAATAAAAGCTGCCTAATAAGAATGGTGGCGCCCAACTTGCATTTTTACTCAACCATGTAAAGATGACGGTTAGTCCTGATCCAACAAAATCGCCAAGTGGTCCGACAATTGTTAATGCAAGAATTCCCATAATTAAGAATAATAACATTGGAGCAAATACGATTCTTACCGCATTTGGGATAACCCTATTTAAGAATCTTTCAATTGGAGCTTGTAATAAAATAACTAAAATAACAGGAATAACGGTTCCGGTATATTTAACGGCATACAATGGAATTACATTAAATAAATGTATTGCTTTGCCGGAATCTACCAAAGTCGCCCAAGTAGGATGGACCATAATAGCTGCCACTGCGACTGCTAAGAATGGATTCGTCTTTAATTTTTGAGCGGTTGTAAATGCTAATAGCATTGGTAGAAAGGCAAATGTTCCATCGCCAATCATATTCAAAATAGTATAACTTTGACTAGTCTGGGAAATAAGATTAAATGTTACCAATAAGGCTAGTAAAGCTTTAACCATACCTGCACCAGCTAATGCAGGAATAATAGGAGAGAAGATACTAGAAATAAAATCTGCAACTAAATCTAACTTGCTCTTCTTTTTTTCTTCAGTAGGATCTTTAGATTCTTTTTTTTGAATCGTTGATCCATCTTTACTTTTTATATAATCTTCTACCGCATCATAAACATCAGCAACTTGCATACCTATGACAACTTGGAATTGGCCACCGCTTATTACGACTTTTAGAACATCCTTACTTTTAGATATGTTATCTTTGTTAGCTTTTTGTGTATCTTTAAGTTTGAATCTAAGTCTTGTTTGACAATGGTGTAATGAATCAATATTTTCAATTCCACCTACATTATCAACAATCATCTTTGCGAGTTGACGATAATTTGAACTCATAAAATCACCTCATATATTTGTTTCACCGGTGTACGTGAAGTAATTTACGTCATTTTTTATAGTTATACAAGCGCTTTCATATAAATAGGAACAGCGTTCCTCAATTAGTATTGAAAATCGCATAATAACGAAACAACCTGGGATTTTTAGTGCTAGTTAGCCTGTTAAACTTAAATTAAAAGAACATGAAAGGCAGTTAAAAATGACAATTAAAACATTTCCAGAAAATTTCTTATGGGGTGGTTCTACCTCAGCAAATCAAATAGAAGGAGCTTGGAATATTGATGGTAAAGGTCCGTCGGTAGCAGATGTTCAATTGTTTAGAAATCCTCAAACAGTTGCTGAATTGAATAATGTAAAAGGCAATACAGATATTACTGATGACATGATTGATACAGCATTAAAAAGTAATAGTGAGTACAATTATCCAAAGCGACATGGAATTGATTTTTATCATCATTATAAAGAAGATATTGCATTATTTGCCGAAATGGGTTTTAAAGCATATCGTTTCTCAATTGCTTGGAGCAGAATTTTTCCAAATGGTGATGATAAATATGCAAATAAAAAGGGATTAGAATTTTATAGTGATGTTGTAAATGAATGTTTGAAATATAATATTGAACCAATTATTACTCTTTCTCACTATGAAATACCTTTGAATTTATGTACTAAATATAACGGTTGGTATGATAGACGTACGATTGGGTTCTTTTTGAATTATGTAAAAACAGTAATTGATGAATTAGGAGACAAGGTTCACTATTGGTTGACCTTCAATGAAATAGATAGTATTTTAAGACATCCATTTATGACTGGAGGGCTTATTGAAAATCGTTTCCCTAAAGATAAATTTCAAACCGTTCTTTATCAAGCCATGCATCATCAGTTAGTAGCTAGTTCACTAGCAACAAAATATATACATGAGATAAATTCTGATAGTAAAGTTGGCTGCATGACTACTAAATTGACTTATTATCCTTATTCCAGCAAGCCAAGTGATGTTCTTGCTACAAAAGAGAAGATGAGACAAGTTTATGCTTTTGCAGATATTCAGGTTTTTGGAGAGTATCCTTCATATTTACTTTCCAAATTTAAGAATGAAAATATTAATATAAAGATGACGAAAGAGGATTTAAGTATTTTAAAAGAAAATACTGTTGATTTTGTTTCATTTAGTTATTATCAGACTTCCTGTGTTGCATCTGATGAGTCAAATCTTGAATTAACAAGTGGTAATACCACGATTGGCGTAAAAAATCCTTATCTTCCATCCAGTGAATGGGGATGGCAAATTGATCCCACTGGATTAAGAATATCTTTGATTGATTTATACGATCGTTATAGAATTCCTCTGATGATTGTTGAGAATGGATTAGGAGCGAAAGACACTTTGGAATCTGACTTTACTATTCATGATAACTATCGTATTAAATATCTTGCAGCTCATATTAAGGCCATGTATGATGCAATTTATGAAGATGGCGTTGATTTGATGGGGTATACTCCCTGGGGTCCAATCGACCTTTTGTCCAATTCTACTATTCAAATGTCCAAGCGTTATGGTTTCATATATGTTGATTTAAATGATGATGGTTCAGGATCATATAATAGATATAAAAAGGATTCATTTTATTGGTATAAAGATGTAATTAGTTCAAACGGTTCAAGTATACTTAATGAAAAAGTATTAAATTAACTTTTATGGGGGTATATAGATGGCTTTGATTGAGGAATTGGAAGAAATATCTGTTACAGAAACTAATGCAAAAAAATACATTGCTGAATTTTTACTTAAAGAGAAAGAACACATTGGTAATTATTCTATGCAACAAATCGCCGATCAGACGTTTACATCGAAATCGACACTCTTTCGATTCGCTCAAAGTCTCAATTACTCGGGATGGAAAGAATTTATGCAAACTTTTTTAGAAGAAATTACCTATGTAAATAAGCACTATTCTGATATTGATCCTAATTTGCCTTTTCTAGCGGGGGAATCAACAGACTCAATTATTGAAAAATTGACTGAGATTCAAATAGAAAGTCTTAGAAATACTGCTGATTTGGTGGATATTTCAATTCTTAACATGGCAGTAGATAGAATTCTAAACGCTAATAAGCATATTATTTTGTTTGGAATAAGTCCTAATAATTTGATGGGAGAGTTACTAAGAAGAAAATTAGAAAGTATAGGAATCATTTTAACCATTGCTAATACGGATGAAGGTGGATCATTAGCTACTGCTATGGATAAAGGAGATTGTGCGATACTTGTATCATACTCTGGGAATAATTCGTCTAGAGAGCCCATGAGATTTGTTGATATTTTGAAAAAGAATCATGTTAATTTAATCGCCATTACAAGCTCTGAGGATAACTATCTTAGAAAAAATGTCGATTGCTGTTTGACCATTTCTTCTAGAGAAAAGCTGTATAGTAAAATTGGTAATTTTACGACTGAAGAATCGATTATTCATATTTTTAATTTGATATATGCTTCTTGTTTTGCTAGAAACTTTATACATAATTACGAGTATAAGGTTAAGAATTCTGAGAATTTTGAATATAGAAGAAATGCTTCTATGTTTAATATAAAAGAAAAATGAAAATGATTTTTGAATCAATGCATTTTCTGTAGAAATCAAAAAAACACCTCATTTTGAAGTGTTTTTTCTTTTACTATAAATTTTAATCTAAGTCATCGCCGTTACTTTCAACAGCTTTCTTATACCAGTAGTAGGAGTCTTTCTTTAATCTCTTATTAGTACCATTGCCATCATTGTCACGATCAACGTAAATAAATCCGTAACGTTTTGACATTTCACCAGTAGATACTGAAACTAAATCGATTGGGCCCCACATAGTGTAACCTAAGCATTCAACACCATCTCTAATAGCTAAGCCCATTTGTTCCAAGTGTTCCTTGTGGTATTTGATACGATAATCATCATGGATTTTGCCATCGTCAGTCACATGATCAATTGCTCCAAGACCATTTTCAACGACCATAAGAGGTTTTTGATAACGATCGTACATATCGTTCATAGTGATTCTTAGGCCAACTGGATCAATAATCCAACCCCAGTCACTAGCTTTCAAGTAAGGATTAATAACTGAATCAGAGAAGGTACTTGCAAAGTTACTTGATGCTGTATTTCCTAATAAACGTTTGTCAGTTGTAATAACACCTGATGAGTAGTAACTAAATGAAACGTAATCAACAGTATCTTTCAATGCTTCCAAATCATCATCAGTGATATCCAATTTGATATTGTTATCTTCAAAGAACTTCTTAGCATAGCGAGGGTAGTATCCACGTGCTTGAACATCAGGGAAGAAGTATGATTCACGCATGACCTTTTGTTTTTGTAAAACATCTTGAGGGTATGGAGTATAAGCATAATTACAAATTCCAGCAATCATACTACCAATCATGAAGTTCGGATTGATTTTATGTCCCATTGTTACGGCTTTAGCTGAAGCAACTAGTTGATAATGAGCAGCTTGATATTGTGTTTGTTTAGGATTTGGATCACCAGTTAAATCTAGTCCAGCACCAAATAGTGGATAGTGTAATAACATATTGATTTCATTGAATGTAATCCAATACTTAACTTGATCCTTGTAACGTGTAAATAATACTTTAGCTAATTTCAAATATTCATCAATCATACGACGATCAGCCCAACCATTGAACTCTTCAACAGCCCACATTGGTGTATCGAAGTGGTCAATAGTAATTAGAACTTGCATACCTAATTCGTTGGCCTTTTTGATGACTTTATCATAGAATTTCAAACCGTCTTCATTAGGTTTATCCATATTAGCTTTAGGGAAGATTCTAGGCCAAGAAACAGACATACGATAGATGTTAAAGCCCATACCGGCAAGCAATTCCAAATCTTCTTCCCAGTGATGATATCCGTCAATACTTACTCTATTTGGATAAAAGTCATACTTCTTTTTCATTGTTTCTAGGGGATGTTTCATAGCTTGTTTTCTGCCATGTGCTTCATCAGGTAAAATATCCATTACTGACAATGTTTTACCATCTTCGTCAAATCCACCTTCATATTGATTTGCGGCTGTAGCGCCACCCCATAAGAAATTCTTTGGAAAGTTACTCATAATTAATATCTCCTTCTAATTTAATGTTAAATTAATTGCTAAATCACTATTTGTATCTAATTCAGGTTCAACTTTGTAGTCCTTACTATTTAGAACAATCATCATAACAGTATTGTCAAATCCGGCTTCGGCAATTTTTTCATAGTCAAAGTCGATTAATTCTTGACCTTGGTTGACAATGTCACCATCTTTGACCAAACTCTTAAAGTATTTACCCTTCAAATTAACGGTGTCGATTCCTAAGTGAATGAGTACTTGGGTACCAAAGCTATCGGTAATTCCGATTGCATGATTAGTAGGGAACGTAGCTGTGATTTTTCCTGAAACAGGAGCGACCACTTTATTGGATGTTGGTACGATTGCAATTCCTTTTCCCATCTTTTCTGAAGAGAATACTTCATCGTTGACATTAGATAGGGAAGTTTTAGTACCACTAACAGGCATGATCAATTCATCATGATCAGATGTTTGAATAGTTTCTGTATCATTATCATTTGATTGTTCAGTTTCGACACCTTTTAGTCCGAATAAATATGTCAAAACGGCTGCACCAATGAAACTAACAGCTAAACCAATCATTTCTCCAACAAAACCATGACCTAAGTATGTAGGGATGGAAAGTAAACTTGGAAAGGCAAAGGCATGAGCTTGTGTTCCAGCAAGTCCAATGATGATTCCACCAACCGCACTACTTGCAATAGCAATGTAGAATGGTTTCTTATATTTCAAAGTAACACCATATAGAGTTGGTTCGGTAATGCCAAAGATAGCAGCGATAAATGCAGAACCAGATACTTGTTTCATTTTCTTATTCTTGGTTTTCAAAAATACACCTAATGCAGCACCTGCCTGTGAAAATACAGCGGCACAAGCAATAGGGAAGATAGGATCAACACCTTGATTGGAAATATTACTCATAATCAAAGGTAAAATCATCCAGTGGAAACCAAACATTACGATAACTTGCCATAAACCACCAATAATGATTCCAGCAAGAATAGCAGCGTGATTATAGATTCCCATGATTGAACCAGCCAAAGCATTGCTGATTGTTGATCCGATTGGTCCAACTACCATCAAGGTAAGTGGAACCATGATAACTAGTTCTAGTAAAGCAACGAAAACATATTTCAAACTATTTGGAATAATCTTATTAAGTAAAGGTTCTAAATAGCTCAAAATCCAAATTGATAACATGATAGGAATAACTGATGATGTGTAACTCATTGGAATTACAGGAATTCCTAAGAAGTGTAGTGTAGTATGGTTAGTCGCTAAAGCAACGATATTTGGATAAACTAGTGCACCGGCAATAGCGACACTAACAAATCTATCAACATGTAATTGTTTAGCAGCTGTAAAGGCAATAAAAATAGGTAAGAAGTAGAACAATGAATCACTTGCGGCATTCAAAATAATATATGTTCCACCTTTTTCACTTAACCAACCTACAGTTGAGAATAATGCTAGAGCCCCCTTCAAAACTCCGGCACCACAGATAGCTCCTAAGAATGGCATGAATAAACTTGAAATAAATGAAATAAACCTATTCAATAATCCCAAAATACCTTTTTTCTGTGGCTCATTTTCTGAGGTTTCAGTTGATGAACTTGCATCAGCGTGAACTCCATCTAATTTTATAAATTCGTTATACAAATCTGCGACTTGAGTCCCAATAACTATTTGAAATTGTTCACGACTATAAACAACTTGAATAACACCGTCTAATGCTTCAATTTTCTTTTGTTGAACTTTGTCTGGATCATTAACATTGAATCTTAATCTAGTAGCGCAATGCCAGACCTTTTTTATATTCTTCGGTCCACCCATTAACGTTAGGATCTGTTTTGCGAGATCTTGGTATGACATATTAATTCCCTCCAATGCATTTACTGTTATCTTCGTATGGAACCGGTTCCATCCAACGACAATATAGTACATCGTGGGAATATTCCCACGTCAAGGGCAAAATAAAAAAGAATTATAAAAAGTTATAATCCTTTCTTAGCAAGTGGTTCGTATGATTAGCTTTGGAGTGATTTTTATTTCTTCAAATTTTTTATTTTCCAAACGTGAAATTATGTTATTGATACAATTTATGGCTTGAATTTCCAAATAAGTATCAACTGTTGATATATTCATGTATTTACCAAAATCGCTATTATCAAATCCAAATACTTTAACATCTCTTGGAACATCTACCTGATGTTCTCTGAGAGTAGAGATAAAATCCGCTGCAACGTAGTCCGAATATGCTAAAACAACTTTTGGAGGGTTAGTAGTTTTCAAATAGGTTAAAGCTGCTTGTTTTCCAGCTCCACCCTGTTCGGGAAAAAATAGTTGCCAATTATTATCAGTGCAAGGGTAGTCATGTTCAAATTCATTAATGGCTTTTATTCTAGCTTTAGTATTACTTTTCTTACGATCGTTTAAAATATGTCCAATACTGTCAACTTCATAAGTATTCTCTATATACAATAGAATTTGTTTATAAAGAGGATAATGATCTATATAAGAGGAATAAATTGAACAACTATCAATGCGCCTCCAAGTAGAAATAGGGCCATATTTAGCAAATTCCTTGATAGTATTCCATCCGTTTCTTGTAGAGACTAAAAACAATCCATCTAAAACGTGCAACTTTAAGTAATTCAAAACATTTAGTTCTTGTTCTTTATCCTTAGTAAAATAAACATTTACACTATATCCCTTTTCCTCGGCAATATGCGTTATGTAACTCAATAAAGACCCGACGGCGGGATAATAACTGGTGGCAACAAAACCAATAATATTAGTCTTTTGTTGTCGCATTTGTCTGGCTAATATATTAGGTACATAGCCCAGTTCATCAGCAGCGGCAATGATTTTTTGTCTACTTTTTTCGGAAACATGACGTGAACCACTAAAAACTCGGGAAACTGTTGATTTAGAAACATTGGCTTTTTTCGCAACATCAAATATATTTGTCAATTATTTTTCCTCCTTAAGTAGAGCTGATATCATGATTATAGTATAAATACATGATTAATAAATCTGACTTTTAAATGTATTTTATAAGGTAAGTAAATAAATATAAATTAAATAAACAATTTTTAATATCTAAAATTAAATTATGTTAACGTTTGCATACAAACCATATTGGTAATACATTATGTACATATTTGATAATCATAAATTAGAAGGATTGATTATTTAAATATATATTTAATACTAAGAGGGGATTCTTAATTATGAGGACCAGATATATGGTTTATATAGGTACTATTTTATCAGCGTTATCATTACAAACGACTACAGTTTCTGCCGATGAAACTAAGGAGAACGAAAATCAATCTGAACAAACATCAGAGTCAACTTCCGTTATTCAAAGTCAGAAAAATAACTCTAAAACTGATATTAATAATGAAGAAAATCTTTCTAAGAATTCTTCAGCAAAAAATGAAAACATTCAAAATAACAATTTGAATAGCAAAAATAGTGCTCGCAATTCCATCAATACTAATAATAGAACAATTATATATAATCAACAGGTTCAAACGGATGACGGCCAACAAACTGATACACATAATTTGAATACTTCTAACAAAGTTTCTAATAATAGTTTATCTAATGTCGCCAATAATTCGAACGATAATTCGGATAAAATAATTAGTTATTCAAAATCTCAAAATGATACTAATAATCAATATTTTGACCAAATGCTTCAATCATGGAAAGACGTGACCGTTGGAGATCGGTACTATAAGTCTAATAACAATGAAATGAATCAAATCGCTGCACAACAAGATAAGAATGTTAAAAATCTCTGGACTAGTATGGATAAGAGTTCTGGTAGAGAAAATCTTTGGAATGGAGCAGAAGAATTAACTACATCAGCACATATTACAACTGATTATAGAAATCTAGAGGCACTTGCCATTGCAACATCCAATCCAGGATCACAATATTACAACAATCCTGAACTAATTGCGGATATAGTAAATGGCTTTGAGTGGTTGAATATTAACAAATATAATCAAAATATTAAAGCTTATGGAAATTGGTGGGATTGGGAAATTGGTACTCCATTATTCATCAATAATATTGTTACTGTGATGAAGCCATACTTAACTGAAAAGCAAATCCAAAATTCTATGGATGCAATTAATTTCTTTGTACCAGATCCTGACTATTTCAGAGGCAGTATATATCCTCAATGGAAGGCAGAGGCTACTGGTGCCAATCAGGTAGATATTAGTAAGGTTAAAATTATACAAGCCTTGATTGAAAAAGATGAAATTGGTTTAAAAAAAGCAATTAATGCTATGGAAAAAGTTTTTCCAATAGTTACATCGGGAGAAGGATTCTATCCTGATGGCTCATTTATTCAACATGAGAATGTTGGCTACAATGGATCTTATGGGAATGTTCTTATAGATGGGGTATCGCAATTACTAGGCATACTTTCTAATACGCCATACAATTTGAGCTCTGATTCCATGGCTTCCATTGATTTTTGGGTAGAAAAAGGATTTTCACCATTTATTTATAAAGGAAATTTAATGGATATGGTTAGAGGAAGAACAATTTCTAGAGGAACATTCCAGTCTAATATAGCCGCTGCAGACCTAATTAGATCACTTACTAGAGTCGTTGATACTTATCAAAATCCAAAAAAAGCAAAGTTTCAAAGTCTTATCAAGTATTGGTTGAGTTTTGGAGATAATTATCAAAACTATTTGAAACAGATGACAAATTATCGTGATGTTGCATTGATTGAGAATATTATGAATGATCCTTCCATTGAAGCTAAAGATTACCAAGATAACGAATTATACAATTTTAAGAGTATGGATAAAATCTTACTCAAGAATAAACAACACAATTATGCTGTTGGTATTACAATGTCATCAAATAGAATCAAACGTTACGAATCTTTGAATAATGAAAATACACATGGTTGGTATACAGGTGATGGTATGGTTTTTGTTTATAATGACGATGCCAACCAATTTAACGACAATTACTGGGCAACCGTTGATCCACAAAAATTGCCTGGTACAACTGAAACAAATGCACCACAAAAAATTGGTAGTGGTACAACAACTTCATCTAAGTCATTTGTTGGAGCTTCAACATTTGGGAATATAGGTGCTTTAGGTAATGTAGGATCGGTTGCAATGGATTTTGTAAACAATGATAACAACTTAACCGCTCATAAATCCTGGTTCTTAATGAAGAATGGTGTTACGGCTTTGGGAAGCAATATTCAAAATACTTCATCATACAAAGCTTTTACTTATATTGACAATAGAAAACTAAATGATTCTTCAAATTATAAAGTTTATGTCAATGGAGGTCTCATTCAAACACCATTAAACAAGATAAATGAATTAAAGAATGTTCGTTCCATTTACTTAGAATCTAATGTTCCAGGTGAATCCATAGGCTATAAGTTCATAATTCCTCAAGATTTAAATTTAGGATTAGTAGAACGTAAAGGTTCTTGGTCAGAAATCAATAAAGCTCAAAGTAGAAATGAATATTTGAGGAAATATTTAGAAATATTTGTTGAGCATACTTCTAAAAATAATAGATATAATTATGTCACATACCCTAATATTAATTTAATTGATTTCAATAAGATAAATACGCCTACAATCATAAAGAATAATGATGATGTGCAAGCGTTGAAATTTGGTAATAATATTGGTGTAAATGTATTTAATGATACCAATGAAACAATTGAAGATATGAATTTCTCAACACCATTATCTCTAACTAGAATTAATAACGGTAATCAAATAATCTTTGGGTTATCTGATCCTAGTCAAAATTCAAAAAATGAATCTTCTTTTAAATTAAAAGATAATGGGTTTAAAGTCATGGATAAAAGTCAGGGGATTCAAGTTCGGTTAGTTAATGGGTATTGGAATATTTCGTTAACAGAAAATGGTCATGATGGTAATACTCAAGTTTTAACTCTAAGAAAATAAACTAAAAGGGGAACATCCTACAATTCAAATAGGATGTTCCCCTTTCGGATTTAATGACCGCTTTTAGAAATCAACTTCTCACGATTTAATAATAAGGTAGTATTAATATTGATCAAAACAGAGGCGGCATCTAAATTTTTATCAATACCTTTTTTTATTTCTTTACCAACTATTTTTTCGAATAGAAGTGTATATAAATTTGTAATATTTGATAGTTTGGTTTTACGAATCCCATTGTGATAAAAATCAGTTGAATGTGATAAGAATGGGAATTTTTCATAAATTTCTCGCTCAAAGAAAAGATCTTTAGCTGGAATATCACCACCCATTAAGGCAATTTCATGTTGAATCTGATATTGGAAAAGCCATTTGAAAAATACAACACAGGCTTCATCTTTTTTGGAGAATTTGTTGATACCAATTAATCCGCCACCTAGAGCTGGTTTATTTCCAGGTATAGGAGCAATTCCATACTCCGACGGATTGAGATTGTTTAGATGGTTAGAAAAGCCAATCAAAATAGCAGTTTTATCATCATTGAAATCGTTAACTTCTGAATTCCACCAGCTTTTTGATTCAATATTGCTCACTTTTCTAAGTTCTTTGTATAAATTATAAGTTTTAATGAAAATATCTGTATCAAATCGTAATCCATTTTCTGATTTATTTATTGTGCCATTTAATGAATAATAATATGGCAAAAATTCTGAAGCAATTAATGTATCAGCAGTTCCTATTAGTGATAACAATTTTATATCTTTCATTTCTGGTTCGTTTGAATCATTAAGAAATTTTGCCAAATTGACAAGTGACTGATAATCCACTGGTGGGATTAAGTCTTGATTATAATTTTCAGAATATTGTTTTTTTATAATTTCGTTACTAAATATTTTATTTTTGTAAAGCATGATTTGGACGCTTGGATCCAATGGAAGGGCATAGGGAATTTTATCCTGATAAATATATTGATTCCAATTGTTTAAACGATTCAGTTCAGCCTCTAATTCTGGTAATTGATTCAATGGACGAAAAAATTTTTTACCAAACCAATTAAAATCACTAATATCCAGTCGGATTAAATCGTACTTTTGCCATTCATTACTATTTAAAATCATACGCATTTGAGAAAAGTTCTTAGTGGCTAAATTAATTTTGATATTGTACTTTTTAGTCAAATCAGGAAGTAGGAATTTAATGATTTGTGAAAAGGGGGATTCCAACAATAACAGATTTAAGGAAATCTTTTGTTTATTATATTGAAATTGTTGGTAATCAGTATTATAGATATTGATATTTAATTTCTTTTCTTGAAATTTCAGCATTTTAATTAATGAAAGAGCAATTTTATTTGCTGAATAGTGGAAAACATTTTTTTGTGTATTAGGTTCAAAGGAAACAATGTTTTTTGAACTTATTAGAATAATCTTGATTTTATTAGTTAAAGTTCTAGAAATGTTTTGAAGACGGCTGGCCAATTTATTGTTGAATGTGACAAAATTTCCTTGAGGATAATCACTGATTTTTTTATAAATATCAATCATATTGTCATTGATAAAGGTAGCAGTATCGAATTGTTTATAAAATCCCATACCAAATTCATCTTTAATAATGAATGTTGGTTCGATAAATTTATTTTCTAATGATTTTAAATTAATTGATACCTGTCTAATATTCTTATTCTTATAATTACCGATGAAAATAAGATTTTTGGGATTATTGAGGAATTTACTTATAATAGTTGCCGATTCTAGGTGATTAATTATGAAAATTCCGTAGAAATTCTCTTGCTTAATTTGTGCGAGACAATTTTTTTCGATTTCTAAATTGTTATTTGTTTCATACAATTTAATGGCCAATCCAATATTTTTTAATTCGTGATATAAATTAGTATAAAAGTCATTTGTAAATTCATTCAATTGCGGGATCATCAACGCAATTTGAGTGGATTTTTTTTGTCTAATTGATAATGCAGAAATATCTCGAACATAGTTTAATTTGATGGCAGCTTGTTCGACTTTACGGATGGTATCAGCTTTTACATTTCCTCGATGGTTGAGAACGTTTGATACTGTTCCTAAACTAACTTGGGCCTCTTTAGCAATATCTGTAATAGTTACTTTGCTCATATGAATCTCCTTTGATCATTGTTACCGTGAGGTATTAATGGAATTTACAAAAATTTTACACAAAAGCGATTTTTCGTATACATAAATCTCATATAATAATTATATCGTCTTAATTGAAACGTTTCAATTAGGAGGTGAAAATAATTGAAACATTATAAGGGAGATGGCAAAATGAAGAAATATTTTAAATTATTACTTATTACATCTTTATTTTTTTCAGTTTTAGCAGGATGTAGTGCAAACAAAAAAGGAAGCAATGCAGCAAATGAAAAGATTGTAGTGTATTCTAACTCAATTAGTAATGGTCGTGGAGATTTCTTGAAAGAGGAAGCTGCCAAAAAAGGTTTCAAACTAGAGTTAGTTGATTTAGGTGGGAACGATATCTATAACCGGTTGGTAGCTGAAAAAGATGCACCGGTAGCCGATGTAGCTTTTGGAATGAACCAAATGAATTTTTCATCTTTAAAGAATAAAGGAATTTTGAAAAAATATACTCCAAATTGGTTAGGCAAAGTCGATAAAAATCTTGGCGATAAAGATGATTACTTTGCTCCACTTACAGAACAGCGAGTATTTATGATTTATAACGCTGACAAAATTAAAAAGAGTGAAGCCGCTAAAGATTGGAAGGATATGTATTCTAATCCACAAAATAAAGGTAAATATATT
This sequence comes from Companilactobacillus pabuli, assembly GCF_014058425.1. Lineage (NCBI taxonomy): Bacteria > Bacillati > Bacillota > Bacilli > Lactobacillales > Lactobacillaceae > Companilactobacillus > Companilactobacillus pabuli. The sequence continues at coordinate 1,185,429 of NZ_CP049366.1, read as the reverse complement.
GTACCAACGAATCTTGGTGGTGCGACTACGAATGCAGTCGTTTACACACAATTGATGAATAATCTTGAAAAAAATAAAAAACTCGGAGTTTCTGATGCTGGATGGAAAGAATTAAGTAGTTACTTTAAGAATGGTAAAACTTTATCCGAAGGTCAAACTGAAGTTGCCGCTTTGATGAATGGTGATGCTAAGTACGCATATACATTCTTAAGTAATGTTCCCGTAGTTGAAAAGAAATTAAATGTTCATTTAGGAGTTGTTAATCCATCATACGGGGTTCCCCAAACAATTGAACAAGTTGGTATTTTGAAGAAGAAGAAGCAAAAAAATAGTACAAAGAAATTTGTTGATTGGTTAGGTAGTGCTGATTTGCAAGGCAAGTGGGCTAAGAAATTTGGAACAGCTCCCGTAAATAGAGATGCAATATCTTCAATGGATCCTCGAGTAAAACAAATTATGAAAGAAACTACACCTCAAAAGGTAGATTATGACTTTGTTAATAATCATTTATCTAAATGGGTAGAACATGTCGAATTGAATATTTTGAAGTAAAGGAATCCTATAGATGATAACTTTTAAAAATGTGCAGATTAAATATGATGATTTTTTAGCTGTACCCGATTTAAGCTTTGAAGTAAAAGAAGGTGAATTTTTCACCCTATTGGGTCCTTCTGGTTGTGGTAAGACTACTACCTTGAGAGCTTTAGCAGGATTTTTAGAAATTAGCAATGGTCGAATTGAAATAGATGGCCAAGATATTACCCATTCTCCTATTAATGAAAGAGGGATGGGGATGGTTTTTCAAAGTTATGCTTTATTTCCAACGATGACTACTAGAGAAAATATCGGTTTTGGACTAAAAGTTGAAAAAAGAGATAAAAAATATATTAATCAAAGAGTTCAAGAAATTGCCGCAATGGTTGATTTAACTGATGATCAACTGGATAAAAATGTGTCCAATTTATCAGGAGGACAGCAACAAAGAGTCGCAATTGCCAGAGCTATCGCAAAAAAGCCTAAAATTTTAGTGATGGATGAACCATTGTCAAATTTGGATGCTAAGTTACGTAAAACATTACGTAAAGAAATCAAAGATTTTCAACAAAAATATGGTATAACTATGATTTATGTTACTCATGATCAAGAAGAAGCACTGATGTTATCAGATCGAATTGCTGTTTTTAATAAAGGAAATTTGGAACAAATTGGAAGTCCCGATGAAATTTATAATCATTCTGAAACAGAATTTGTTTGTAATTTTATCGGTGATGCAAATGCATATACTTTAGCTGATTTAACGAAAATGAATCTGAATACTGTCGAATTGGAATCTTACGATAAGTTTTATATTAGGCCAGAAAAGGTACTTTTATCTAAAGAAGATAATAGCCAGTTAAGAGGACGAGTTATTTCAAAAGAATTTTATGGAATGTATACCTACTATAGAATTTTGGTTAATAGTATAGAAATGCTTTCTTTTCAAAGTGAAAGTAACCTTGAACAATTTGAAATCAATGATAAAGTCACAGTTTGTTTAAATAAATTAGATATCCTTCCGTATAAGGAAGGAGGACATTAATTATGACAAAAATCAAACGAATAAATCCCAGTATGATTTTATTTTTAATTCTTTTTCTCTGGTTTATTGTTTCCTTTATGATCTTTCCGAATATTCAGATAATGAAAACTATCTTTTTTGACAAACAAACGTCAGCTGGAGAGTCCATCCAATCAATTCTAAGTTCTCAACGTGCGATGCAAGGTATTAAAAATTCCTTCATATTGGCAGTTACTCTCAGTATAACTACGACAATAGTTGGAATTTTGGAAGTATTATTTTTAGAATATTTTGAAATTAGATTTCGTAAGGTTATCAATTTGGCCTATATGATTCCTTTGATTTTCGGAGGAGTTATGGTTGCCAATGGTTATATTTTTACTTATGGATCTAAAGGCTTTGTGACAACCTCTTTGTTAAAGATATTTCCTAAAATGAATCCATCTTGGTTTTCAGGTTATCATGCAGTGATTTTCTTGATGACATTTGCATGTACTTCAACGTATATGATATTTTTTCGTAATTCTTTCAAAGGAATTGATTATCAAACCGTTGAAGCGGCTAGAGGATTAGGGGCATCTAATTTTAAAATCATTTTCCAAATTATTTTACCGACACTAAAACCCATAATTCTAACTTGTACGGTTTTATTGTTTCAAACAGGATTGATGGCAATGTCAGCGCCATTGATGGTTGGTGGTAGAGGATTTGAAACCATCAGTCCATTGATTTTGACATTTACTCAAAGACCCAGTTCTAGAACATTAGCCGCAATTCTTTCGTTGTTTTTGGGTCTTATTCAATTATTGTTATTGTATGCGATACAACGTAATGAACGTAAAGGAAATTTTTTATCGATTTCAAAGGTTTCTACAAGAATTAAACGCACTAGAATTCATAATCCTTTCTTTAATTTTATTGCTCATGTTTTGGCATATTCTTTTGCGTTAATCAATTTGATTCCGTTTATGACTGTAATATTGTTCTCATTTACCGATATTCAAGCTATTGCTAGTCGAAAATTGTATTTAAATAGTTTTAGTCTTGAAAATTATAAAATGATACTGACAAGTGAATCAGCGTATCGTCCTTTTTTAACAAGTGTCTTTTATGCGACAATATCATCTATCATAGTAGTGTTATTAATGTTAGTAGTATCTCATTTTGTTTATAAGAAGAGAAATAAGTTTACAACAATTTTAGAAATGATCATATATACGCCTTGGGTTTTCCCAGGGTTAATGTTTGCTTTGGGTCTTGTTATAACTTATTCTCGACCACACATGATAGTGATGAATAATATTTTAACAGGAAGCTTAATCATTATGTTGATTGCTTATATTATCGTCATGATGCCTAATACGTTTAGATTTTTGAAAGCTTCATTCTTTGCGGTAAATTCCTCTTTAGAAGATGCTGCGAAAAACTTGGGTGCTAAGCCGACTTATACTTTTATTAAAATTGTTCTACCAATTGTTCTACCAACTGTTTTGGCGATGCTAGCAATTAATTTTAATGGAAAATTGAGTGAATATGATTTGTCAGTTTTTTTATATAATCCGATTGCTAAACCAATTGGAGTCGTTATAAAAAATAATTCGTCAACTGATGCGGGAATTGAAGGCATTGCTTTGAATTTTGTTTATTCAGTAATCTTAATGTCAATCAATGCTCTAATCTTTTTCTTCGTCTATGCAGATGGAAAGAATACAATTAAAAATTTATTTAAAAAAGAAAGATAAAGATAAATGAAAATCAATAATCGACAACTTGAACAAAAACTTCGTGAAAAGGATTTTCTGATTTTGGTTCACAGAGGATCTCATGGCGGAAATATTATTGAAAATACTAGTGATGCTGTCAAAGTTGCTTTGTTACAACATGCTGATATGGTAGAAATTGATGTTTCCAAGTCTGCAGATGACAATTTTTATATTTTCCATGACGGAGGAGAAAAGCGTCTATTACATGAATTAAGAAATATTAAAAATTTGACTTCACAAGAAATTAAATCCAAATTATTACATAATAGTTTAGATGAACCTATTGAAAAAAGAATTGAGAGTTTTGATTATTTTTATACGCATGTAAATCACAATACATTAATTAATATTGACCGATCATGGGAATATTGGGAGACATTCTTACCATTTTTAGATAAGTATTCCGAAATGCATGAGTATTTTATTCTCAAGTCACCTCCAAAGAGAAAATATTTGAGACAGCTTAATGATCATCGTATTAAATATTTATATTTCCCAATAATTACAGATTTAGAACAACTTGAAATATTAAAAGAATTTCCAGATTTAAATCTAGTTGGTTTAGAAATTATTGAGTCTTTGGAGGGTAAATTTAAACTGATTAATTCACCAAAAATTGATTCATATCGTCGTGAAGAATTAATGTTATTGTCTAATAGTATTAAATTGAATGATGAAACTGTATTATTTAGTGGATTAGATGATAATCTAGCTTTGCTAGAAGGTCCTAAATCAAGTTGGAACTCAATTCTAAAGACAGGTATTAATGCAATTCAAACGGATTGGCCAGATATTTTATATCAGTATAGACAGACTTTATAACAATATTCAAATAAGACTGGAGTTTTCTCCAGTCTTTTTTCATGCGTTTAATAATAATCCACACTAACTTCAAACTTTCGTCATCATTTCTTAAGCTAGTTTAAATACTTTTCCATTAAAGTAGTAACTAACAAATAAGAAAAAAAGACGAAAGGAGAAAAAATATGCGATATATACCGTTATTATTCATTTTGACAATAGCTTCATGTTTAGGATTGACCATCTTCAATTTTGTTAAAGATTTTGAAAAACGTCGTTTCAATTTAATCAGTTTAATTTACTTAACATTTCTAGCAACTATTTTATTCACGCCAATTTCATTTGATGGTTCATCGGTTTACTTGATGCCATCTGGTATCGGGCAAGTGAATTTACATCAATTAGATATTTGGGAACTAGGATTCGCTGAAAATATTATTTTGACTGTACCATTAGGATTTTTGATCAAATATTATCTTCCAAAAATTTCAATAATATCCATGGCACTTGCTGGATTTCTAATTGGCGGTTTAATTGAGACAGCCCAATTTTTCCTATCCCACATTTTCTTAATCAATCGTACAAGCGACATTAATGATGTAATTGCCAATGCTTTAGGAATCATCGTTGGAACGATTCTATTGATTGTTTATGAAAAAATCACTGAAAAGTCTACATCTAAACAGAGTCATATTTAGTCTATGGTAGAATTACTATGTAATTGGAGGCGCTTTCTATGAAAGGGAATATTACAGAAGCAATTTTACAAATGAGAAAACAATTTAAAACTCAAGATGATAAACGTGATGCTGGATTACCAACAGAAATTCCTGAAGTGACACGGATCAATGATTTAATATATGGTCCGGATCCTAAATGGAACCTATTAGATATTTATTTGCCTAAAAATACTACAAAGCCAATTCCTACCATTATTAATATTCACGGTGGTGGTTGGTGCTATGGAACTAAAGAGACTTATCAATTCTTTGGCTTAAATTGGGCTAAACGTGGTTTCGCCTTCGTGAATGCCAATTATCGTTTGGCGCCGGATGTAGCTTTTCCAAAAGAATTGGATGATGTAAATAGTTATATTCACTTTGTGGCTGAACACGCTGATGAGTATAACTTGGATAAAAGTAATGTCTTTTTGATGGGAGACAGTGCTGGTGGTCAAATGGCAGAACAATATGTCACGATTTTGACCAATCCAAAATATCAACAACTTTTCGATTACGAAATGACAGACTTGAAATTTAAAGCAGTTGTTTTAAATAGTGCCGCTAATTTTATGGCCGAACCAAATGCTATCAAGGGAGCTGTGGCTGGTTACTTTACTCCAGAGTCGGTTCAAAAATATTCAGAACAATTAAACGTCGAAAAATACATTACTAAAGATTTCTTGCCAGCATATATTTCCACTGCTAATCAAGATTTCTTGCGTAATAATGCCTTTAAGATGGATGGCTTTTTGACAGCCAAAAATATTCCCCATATTTGCAAGATGTATGGTGATGAGAAAAATCCACGTGGACATGTTTTCTTGATTAATCAAAAAGACGAACTTGCTAAAAAAGCTAATGATGATGAGATGGCTTTTCTCAAGAGTTACCTTAATTAGTTTGTAAAATGATATAATGTAAACGTGTTCTATTTAATTAAATTTATTGTAGAATGACTCAAGAGAATGGAGAAATTTGTATGCAATATAAAGAATTTAGTAATGGTGTATCAATTCCAATGTTAGGTTTTGGAACTTATGAAATTGATAACGCTGATGTTCCTGCTGCTATTCAAGGTGCTTTAGATGCTGGGTATCGCCATTTTGACTGTGCTCACATTTACGGTAATGAAGCAGCCATTGGTGAAGCTTTTAAGAAAGCAGATGTTAAAAGAGAAGATTTATTTATCACTTCAAAAGTTTGGAATGCCGATCAAGGATACGATAAGACTTTAAAGGCTTTTGAACAAACTTTGGCAGATCTTCAAATGGATTACTTGGATCTATACTTGATTCACTGGCCAAATGAAGACAACTTTGATTTGACACTAGATACTTGGAAAGCTATGGAAACACTTTATGAACAAGGTAAAGTTAAAGCTATTGGTGTTTCAAACTTCTCAGAGGACCAATTGAAGAAAGTCTTTGCAATGTGCAAAGTTAAGCCTATGGTCAACCAAATCGAACGTCATCCATACAAGGTTCAATCAGAATTGGGTAAATTTGATGAAGATAATGGTATTGTCAATGAAGGATATTCACCAATTGGACATGGTCATTTGATTCTAGAAGACGAAACTATCAATAAGATTGCGAAAAAACATCACAAAACTGCTGCTCAAGTAGTATTGCGTTGGCATATTGATACTGGCTTTGTAGTCTTTCCTAAATCATCTAAAGTTGCTCGTGTTAAAGAAAACTTTGACATTTTCGATTTCAATTTAGATGATGATGAAATTAAAGCTATCAGTGCTTTAGATCAAGACAAACATTTGAATTATTAATCAAAAAGAGAATTGAAGCTGTTAACTTCAATTCTCTTTTTTTTTAGACAAATTTTGCCAATGCTTTACCGACACCGTCATGATTATTATCAGTTGTAATGTAGTCACAGACAGCTTTTGTACCAACAGTGGCGTTTTTCATTGCAATACCTAATCCAACAGTTTCCAATAAAGGAATGTCATTGTCACGGTCACCAAAAGCAATAATGTCACTGAGACTTATATTTAGATGATTGGCAAGATGCTTTAGTGCAATTCCTTTATTGACATCGTTAGGAAAAATTTCTAAATAACCGATACCAGTTCTAACAACAAAGTAATCGCTAAACTCAGCTTTAATAAAATTAGTGATACGATTGATTTTTTCTTCATCACCATTAATCACAGCTTTAGTTATTTCAAAATTACTTGGCATTTCTTCGGGATTTCTAATGTGTAAACCGTCGCCATTTTCAAAGGCCATTGCAATGGTAAAAGGATCAATATCAGAATGGTTGCTAGTATAAACGTTGCCGTTCACATCAAAAACACAATAAGATAGCGAATTTTTATCAACAAAATCGACAAAATAATGATAAAAAATATTTGGTAGAGTATTTTGAAAGATTATATCACTATTGAGATTTTCGATAATAGCACCGCCGTTAGTGATCATATATTGATTCGTTCCATAAATACCAAGCTGTTGAGCATATTTGTACATGGCTTTGTGTGGACGACCAGAACAAAGGACAACCTTAATGTTTCTTTCCAAAGCTAGTCGAATTTGAGCCTTAGTTTGACTAGAAATAGTTTTGGCACTAGTTAATAAAGTATCATCAATATCGATGGCAATTAGTTTATACGTCATATCAAAACCCCTAACTATATTTTATTTAGCAATTATAGTTGGTGAGTAAGTTGTGGGATATTAAAAATCAGTAATTTTAATTTTTTTATTTGGATAAAATACTTTCTAAAAAAATCATTTTATGTTAATCAACAACTAATACTTGGCAAGGAGCATTTGTTTTTAAAAATTCAGCTATTGTACCTGAGTTTGCTTGTTGGTTGTTGCTTTTTCCATATTTTCCAATAATTAGTAAATCAATTTTTAACCCTCGGACTAGATAATTGGCAATAATTTTTTTAGGATCACCAATTCTTAAAAACGTGTCCTTAATGGGGTAGACTGTCATCATAAATTTTTGATTTAAATCATCACGAGCTTCTATCACTTCAGGATCATCCTCGTAATTGACCATTTGGAGGATGCCATCATCTTCATTTAAGTAATAATCTTCAACGACACGAGTCAAATATAGATTAGCTTTGAGCTTTTGAGCTAATTGGACAGCTTGATTGAAAGCACGATTGGCATTGAGTGAACCGTCGATAGCTACAAGAATATTTTTAATATTTGGAGTCATTTTTATCTCCTATTTAATAAAGTTCTAATAAATAAATTATATCTAATTATATAATAAAAATTACACTCGGTTTTATTTTTAGGGAATAGTTATCTATTTGTGATATGATATAAAGATGTTTTTAAGGAGGTAATTTATGACTATTAAGTTAGTAGCTTTTGACATGGACGGAACATTCCTCAATGATCAAAATACTTATAACCACCAACGCTTTGGAGAAATCCTACAAAAATTACGTGCAAAAGATATTCACGTAGCAGCTGCATCGGGCTCTCAATATCAGCGTTTACTCAATCAATTCGATGAATTTAATCAAGAAATGGACTTCGTTTCACAAAATGGTGCTGTCGTACATAGTGCCGGAGAACCATTGTTAGTTCAAGAAATTCCAGCAGATGCTGTCAAAAAGACTTTGGATGTAATTAATCATCAATTTGCACCAAGTGATATCGCCGAACATTTAGTTGTTGGCTACAAATCAGCTTATGTTGATGAAAATATTTCCAAAGCAGCGTTTGATATGACATATCGTTACTACAATCACTTGTTACGTGTACCAGATTTGGCCACGGCTACACCTCAACGTTTAGAGGATCAAATCACTAGTATTGGAGTAACCTTTGATTCTAAAGTTGATTTCGATGCCAAAATGAAGAGCTTACGTGAAATGTTGCCATCAGGTTTATCCAGTCAAACTTCTGGATACAATACTGAATTAATCAGTGAAGATACCGTCAATAAAGCTGCTGGTCTTCGTGAGCTTCAAGAAAAATACAATGTAGCTGATGATGAAATCATGACTTTTGGTGATAACGAGAACGATTTGCCAATGCTAAAAATTACTCCAAATAGTTATGCTATGCAAAATGCAGAACAAAAAATTAAGGATCAAGTTGCGCATGTGACTGATTCAAACAATGATGAGGGTGTCTTGAATGTCCTCGAGCAATTAGCTTCTTAATGAAAAGGTAATCCAGATAATGGGTTATCTTTTTTTAATACTATTTGACCAATTTTTGGAATCGGTTGCAATTATAATCCTTTTTCGATAAGGTGGAAAAGTAACCTTAATGTGAGAGGAATTTACTTATGTATAAAATGATTGTCTGTGATCTTGATGAAACTTTAATGAATGATGATGGTTCTTTGTCTGACAAGAACGCTGAAGCTATTCATGCTGCCACAAAAAAGGGTGTTTACTTTGTAGTTAATTCCGGTCGGAGTTATACTTCTTTTCAAAATGACCTCGAAAAAATGAATTTACGAGATAAACCAAAACAATATTCCATTTCTTACAATGGGGGATTGATTTTGGAAAATAAGGATAATCGTCCTATTGCTGTTAATGCGATGCCATTTGATGTAGCTAAGGCTGTTTTTAACGTTGGTGCAAAAAATAAGAATGCATCTACACACGTTTATACTCAAGATGTCCTTTATATTTATAATCCAATCAAAGAAGATACGGATTATTTAGAGAATCGTGGTGTATCTTTCAAAATAATGGAAAATGCTGATTTTGATCAATTTAAAGATATGAATGTGATGAAAGTTATCATGGCATTGCCAACTGTTGAGGACCGTAAAGCTATGAAAGCAGCTGTTGAATCACAAGTTGATGCATCTAAATTAACTGTTACTTTCTCATCTGGTCGTTATGTTGAATTTAATCCAGCTGGAATCGATAAGGGCAGTGCCTCAGTCCAGTTGGGTGAGATCCTAGGAATTAAACCAGAAGAAATAATTGCTGCTGGTGATAATAGTAATGATTTACCAATGTTAAAAGCTGTTGGTTTGCCAGTCAGTGTGGCTAATGGAATTGACATCGTCAAAGAAAATGCTAAGTATATAACAAAAGCTGATAATAATCATGATGCTTTAGCTGAAGTCATTAATAAGTTCGTTCTATAGAAAAAGTCTTTGAACTGAACCCCATAAGTTGGAGTAATCCAAACTTATGAGGTTCTTTTTATGTTTTCAAAAGAAATTAAAATTAAGGTAGTTCTTGATTATCTTTCAGGTAAAAGCTACACGTCTATCACTAGAAAGTACGGTATCAAAGGCTCCGCAACTATTTATCATTGGGTACGTTTGTTCAAAGAATTTGGAGTTGAAGGGCTCACCAACAATTACTCAAAGACTTTCTATGATTATTCGTTTAAAATCAAAGTAATAACTTGGCGAGTCGATCATAGAGCATCATATCCAGTAACTGCTAAAAGATATAAGATCCGTAATCCTACGACAATCTGGCAATGGGAACGAGATCTTGAATCGGGTCGCCTAAAACCAAATGATAGGCGGTCTGGGAAAATGACTGATAAAAAACCACGTACGGCAGAAGAACTTAAACATTTAGAAGAAGAGAATCGTCGGCTTAAGATACGGGTAGCTTACTTGGAAAAATTGCATGCCTTAACTCAGAAGAAGAAAAACTCTCAAATCAAGAAAAAGCACAAATAATAAATGAGTTAAGGCAAGAATTCAACGAACCCTTGGCAATCATATTAGAAGTCGTAAACATGTCCAGTAGTAGTTACCATTATTCACAGAGCCATTCTTACAAGTCATATCCAGAAGAGCTAGTGTCTGAAATCAAATCAATTCGTACAGAGTATAAAGACTATGGATATCGCAGTGTAACAATGGAACTTCATAACCGTGGGATCAAGGCCAATCATAAATTAGTTCTTAAAATAATGAACAAACACGGACTCCTTTGTCATGCCTTTGATAGAAAAACTAGAAAATATAATTCTTATAAAGGAAATGTTGGCAAAAGAGCCAAGAACAAACTAAACAGAAGGTTTATTACCGATAGACCCTTTCAGAAGATCACTACCGATGTTACTGAACTTCGCTGGGGTAATGGGACCACATCAGAAAGAGCATATTTTACGGCATTCATGGATATGTACAGTGATGAGGTCATCAGTTGGAATATAAGTCTTCATCCTAACGTCGAATTCGTTACAGATACATTGGATGCGTTGATTGAGAGATTACCAGAACTGCCTTACCGAATGACGATACATTCTGATCAAGGATTTCAGTATCAAAACTATGAGTATGTATCTAGACTAAAGAAAAATCGCATCATCCAAAGCATGAGTCGCAAAGCAACATGCTTGGATAATGCGATAATGGAAAGTTTCTTTCACATTTTAAAAGTAGGAACTGTACATAACAACGAGTACAGTTCATATGAACATTTGAAAGAGGAAATATCCAAATATATCTACTACTACAACAATAAACGAATAAAAGCAAAATTGGCCGGAAAGACCCCGGTAGAATACCGAAATCTTTCCGACCGACTTATTGCTTAAAATAAACTCCAATTAATGGGGTTCACTTCACTTGAGAAAACTCAAGGCTTTTTTTAGCGTAGATTCAAATTTGATTTGTTTTCTATTGTGATTTTACCGTCATCAAAGTTTTTAAGAACTTGATTCAATTTTTGGATAGTTAATTTTTTATTATACGCATAGTCTCTGGAGAAATCTAAAGTATAGATTTGACTAGAAATAGTAGTTATTTCAAGTGAGAAAGGATTCTTTGCCATTAAGAGTGCTGGTGTTAAAATTCCTAAGGCTGCACTGTAAGGAACAGCTAGAGGGATACCGTCATCATCAAGATGGCCGATTATTTTAATTGAAGCAATATCCTGTTTATTGATGACAGTCAACTTATTCTCGAATGGAAAAAACATCAGAAAGATGCGGTGTTTCAAGTTGGTCAAATCACTATAACGAAGGCTATTTTTATCGGCTTCCCAATATTGGAAAAGTACGGTCGAACTGTTGCAGTAATAAATGAAGAAGAAAAAGAGAAAAAGTCCTAACGCTACAGCGTAACTACTCCAATTATTAAAAATTCTAAAGATAGTAAAACCCACTAAACTGGCAAATAGACTGACCAACAAAGGTCTGTATGAAAGTTTCTTCCCAAATGTAATCATAATTAATTCCTCCCAATTAAATGAGATGCGCATCGATTAGTTAATTAACTTTGTTTACGACTTAATTATGGCAAGAACCCGCTATTAAAGCATGCACATCGTAGTTGCGTTTGGAAAAATTACCGTTATAACGCTGATTTTATTTAAAAAAAGTTTATTATTTAGGTAAGGGCTTACAGGGAGAAGAAAGATGGCATTAGCGGATAATATTATTAAGTATCGTAAGAAAAATGGAATGACACAAGAACAATTAGCCGAATCACTAATGATCTCACGACAATCTATTTCTAGATGGGAATTAGGTGAAAATCTACCTAGTATTGATAATCTGATTTCACTGAGTGGTTTATTGGATATTTCATTAGATGAGTTGATTACAGGTGAGCCGTATTTACATTTTCCATTTGATTTTGGACGTCCTAAGAGTAAGGCGGCGGCTGTGATTTTGATTATTATCGTTTTAATTCCTATACTGATGGGATTTATTGGCAATATTTGGATGTCTCTATTAATTGCAGTTATTTTATATATGATAGTTGTTTGGTTTTATCCTTATGATTATAAATGTTATTACAATTATTGGAGCTTAGAGAAAAGGGGAATTCGATATATTTCTGATAATCAAGAAGTATATAGTTCTTGGGATAATTTAATCATGCCAATCAAAGCACTACTAAAGATGCGAAAGACTAAGTTTATTCCTTATCAACAAATGAAAGAAATTGAGATTCATTTGCAGCTATTGGGTTATAATCCACGACATAGTAATTATTCACCAGGAACTTCACAATTAATGAATGAAAGTTTTACATTAAAAATTACGACTAAAGATGAACAGATCGTTTATTTGACATTAAAACCATATTACGTAAAAAAATCTAAAGAACGACAAATGTTGCCAACTATTTTGGAATTCTTGAAACGGAAGAATGTTGAATTCATTGATAAGCAAAATATCTGTGAATTATTGAAAAATAGTGACAAAAGTTTGACCGAACAATTATATGAATTACGTGATGGGCATAAATAAAAATATTGCTCAAAGCTTTATTGAATGATATATTAAACGCATGCTTAATTAATTAACTTAAATAAGCTTAATAAAGCCTTTGAGGAGCAATACAATGAAAATTGAACATGTCGGTTTATTCGTTAAAGACTTAGAAAATACCGTTTCATTTTACAAGAAATACTTTGGCGCTACGGCTTCAGAGAAATATCACAATCCTAAAACAACCTTCTCATCACGCTTTTTGACTTTCAGTGATGGAGCACGCTTGGAAGTATGTACTCGTGAAAATTTAAATACAGAAAAACTTACTGGTTATCCTTTAGGGTACATGCATCTTGCCATGTCCTTGGGATCAAAAGAAGCTGTTGACAAGGTCTCTGCACAAATTGAAGCAGACGGCTATACTCATTTGAGTGGACCAAGAGTAACTGGTGACGGTTATTACGAAAGCGTGGTATTGGATCCAGAAGGAAACCAAATTGAATTAACAATTTAAAAAAGAGATCGCCAAATTGGTTAGGCAATCTCTTTTTGGATAGAAGATCTAAATTGGTCAATTTGATTTTTATAATCTAAAAGTTTATGATAACGATTTTTTATATCATCATCTTCATTAGAATAGATTTCAAAACATTTATCAGAAAAATCTTTCAGTTGAGCTTTTCCAGTCTTTTGTTCATCCTTAGACAAAGTTTTGAAGATGGAATTGTCAGTCGTCAAATCAACGATTTTTTCATATAATTCATCGAATTGTATTTTTAAAGCTATTTCGTCATGCTTAATACTTGCCTTCACAAGTGCAGGTGGGAGAGCATAGGTAATTAACAGGTAGCCAATTATAGCGATTATTAAATAGTCGATGATAGTTAATGTCATTTTTTACCAACTTTCTCGGTGAGTTCTATATAATAGAGTATCAGTTTGTAAACTTTATTTGCAGGTTACTCTAAATAAAGTGTTTTACTGCGATAAAATTCAATTTTTGCCAGTCTCATTGCTTGTTTAAGTAAGGCTTTCTTTGAATCTAGGGGAAAATCTTTTTGATAAAAACCTCTTTCTTCAATCAAATATTGATTATCATGACAAATTAAAGTCAAGCTACGATCTTTCTTGAAAGTTAATATTTTTAAAGTTAAATCATCATTATTTTTAAACTGAGCTTTAATGATACTTTTTAGTTGAGTGATTTTTATCCTTTTCGTAATTTTTTTGAACCTCCTTGTCGAAACTTTTCTTTTGTAGATTGGTGCTCAAATAAAAGACAGAAGCAAGATGATCTTTTAAGCCAAAAGCCATTCGATAATTCTTTGAATCAAGATGAACCCTCATTTCAAAAGTTTGGTGGTTCTTATCCGTTCGAATTGGTTTGATTCTATAAAAATCATTATTTAGATTATTAGTTAATTTAGTTTCGATGATATTAATGTCTTTGGCGCAGTTCTGTTTTGAGAATGAATTTTTGATTGAATCCGAAATAATTACCCTGAACAATATTATCAATCCTTTGATATTTGATAATTTAACTTTCAAATAAGTTGGGTAGTTCGTCAAGTTATCTCAAGAACATTTTTATAAATGTTATATTTATATTCATAAGATATTAAGAGGGGAATCTAGATGGATATTTAGGAAAGATTATATTTAGCTGCGAAACCACTACCTTGAAAGAAATCTTTCCTAATTGGTGGGGTACGATCAAAACTAATCAAAAATAGCTAACAAACCTTAATTGGCTTGTTAGCTATTATTTTGTTTTTAAAAGCATTCTTGGGAAACTCGTTCAACTGCAAAATTTGATAGACTGTAAATTGCTTCATAAAGTTTTTCACCTAGTTCTGAAACAATCATTTGGTCTTTTTTCTTTGAACTATTATTAGGAATGTTAGCTAAAACTGGAATAAACTGATCTAAATCTTTATCTGATAAAAAATCATGTGCATCGAAGTGTGCAGCTAATGCAACCGTAAATGAAAATTTGGGATGAGATTCTCGTAATTTGTATAAATCTCTAGCGGCTGTTTTGTAATCCATTGAAGGATTTTGATTCAAACAGTGTCGCAAAAGATTGTCATATATGTCTCCGTAATGTAATAACCAGACCAAAAAATCGTGTGAAGTTACGTAATGAAGATCCATATGAATGTTTTTATAATTGTTTACTACATCGATAACGTTATTCCAATCGAGCCACGTTTGAAATGATTGATAATATTTTTCGATGTCTTGATTTTTACCATTGCCAATATGACTTAAACCAACAAAACTATCTAAATTTAGGCCGGCAATGTTTAATTCTTTGATATCCATTATTGACTCCATCTATTTAACTAAAATTGCTCACATAAAAAAACTAACCAGTTACGGTTAGCTATGCAGTAATTTGAGCTATTTGATATACAACTCTTTAAGTCTACTCATTTTTGGATATTAAGTCTAGTCCAAAATTAGCTGAGAAAAGATATCAAAAGAACAATAGAGTATAATTAAAAAGTATTTGATAATCGACGATGGAGGGATTGCACTACAATGGCAACTAAAGAAGCAGAAAGCAAAATGGTGGATTTGGCAAAACCAGTTCATCAACAATTGAATCAATATCGTGTTCAACAGATTCAAGCGGTTTTGAGTTTATTAGATGAAGGAAACACAGTTCCTTTTATCGCTCGTTATCGAAAAGAACGTACGGGAACATTGGACGAAGTGGCGATTCGAGAAATTGAAGATGAAACACATCGTTTGATGAAACTCAACCAAAGACGTCAAGATGTTTTAAAATTGATTCAGGAACAAGGTAAGTTAACTCCTGAACTCAAACAAAAACTAGAACAGGCAACAGTATTGCAACAAGTTGAGGATCTCTATCTTCCTTACAAGCAAAAACGTCGGACTAAGGCTACGATTGCCAAGGAAGCTGGCTTAGAGCCCTTAGCTAAATGGTTGTTAACTTTTCCAAATGGAAATTTAGATAAAAAGGCTCAAGAATTTATCGATGCCAAGAAAAATCTGCCAGATTTAGCAGCAGTTTGGGCTGGAGTACATGAAATATTAGCCGAAAACTTCAGTGAGCGAGCTGATTTCAGAGAATGGATCAGACAATATACTTGGCAAAATGGTGAATTGACTAGCAAATTAAAACGTGGTGCTAAGGAAAAAGACAAACAAGCAGTTTATGAAACTTATTACGACTTCCAACAAAAATTAAAACAAGTTCCACCTTATCGAATCCTCGCCATCAACCGTGGTGAAAAGGAAAAGATTTTGACCGTAGGAATTGCTATCGATGCAACACAGATCTTACGTCACGGACATTCTAAACTAGTTGGCCGTAATCGTGGGTTAGCGGTTGAAAAAATCGATACAGCTTTTGAGGATTCTTACAAGCGTTTCTTAGGACCGGCTATCGAGCGTGAATTACGTCGCCAATTGTCAGAAAAAGCTGATAATCATGCTATTCAAGTCTTTGGTAATAACTTGTATCACCTCCTGATGCAAGCACCTTTGAAGGGTAAGGTTGTAATGGGCTTTGACCCTGCTTATCGGACAGGATGTAAATTAGCAATTATCGATGCTAATGGTCGTTTCCTAACTAAGCAAGTGATTTATCCTCACAAGCCAGCTAGTGAAAAACAACGTGCAGCGGCAGCACCTGAGTTTAAAAAGCTGTTAGAAAAGTATCACGTTCAGATGATTGCCATTGGAAATGGTACTGCTAGTCGTGAATCAGAAGAATTTGTCAGTGGAATTTTAAAGACTATCAAGCAATCAATTTATTACGTCATCGTCAATGAAGCAGGAGCCTCGGTTTATTCTGCCAGTGCTAATGCTAGAGCTGAGTTTGCTGATTTGCACGTTGAAGAACGTTCCGCAATTAGTATTGGTCGTCGTTTGCAAGATCCATTGGCCGAATTGATTAAGGTTGATCCTAAAGCAATCGGTGTCGGTCAATATCAACACGATGTTCCTGAAAAAGCTCTAGATGAACAATTAGATCGAGTTGTTGAAACAGCGGTTAACCAAGTTGGGGTTAACGTTAATACGGCCAGCCCAGAATTATTGACGCATATTTCAGGTTTGACAGCGACAACAGCCAAAAATATCGTCAAATTCAGAAATGAAAATGGTTCATTTACCGACAGACAATCATTAAAATCAGTTCCACGTTTAGGCCCTAAAGCTTATCAACAAGCAGTCGGTTTCCTAAGAATTATCGGTGGAAGTGATCCGTTGGACAATACTGATATTCATCCGGAAAGTTATTCTGCTACTAGAGAATTGTTGAAGAGTATTGATGAAACACCACAAGCGGTGGGAACTCCGAAATTGCAACAACAATTAAGTCAGTTGAATCAGGAAAAGTCGGCTCAACAGTTAAATATCGGTGTTGCTACTTTGACTGATATTATCGCCGGTTTGAGTAAACCTGGTCGTGATTTGCGTGACAGTATGCCAGCACCACTGCTTCGTCAAGATGTTTTAACGATGGCTGATTTGAAACCAGGGATGGAACTTCAAGGTACAGTTCGTAATGTAATTGACTTTGGAGCTTTTGTTGATATTGGTGTTAAGCAAGACGGTTTAGTGCACATTTCTCAATTATCCGACCATTTTGTCAGTGATCCTAGTACCGTTGTGACAATTGGTGATATTGTGACAGTTTGGGTTTTGAGTGTGGATGAGAATCGTAATCGAATTCAATTAACAATGAAAAAGCCAGGTAAATAAGATTTTTTAAATCATAAGTGGGTAATATAAGTTAAAATGTTTGCTTTAATTTTTTATCTCCAATATAGTTATCAACATCACTTACAAGTGTTACGGAGGCATTTAATGACAAAAGCATTGATCGTAGTAACTAATACTGCAAAATTTCCAACTATTAATCGAGCAACAGGTTTATGGTTGAGTGAAGCAACTCATTTCAACAAAGTAATGAAGGATAATAATATCGATGTCGATTACGTTAGTCCTAACGGCGGATACGTTCCTATCGATCCTGGTAGTTTAGCACCTGATTCCATGGATGAAACTAACTGGAGTTTCTATAATGAAGAGAAATATCGTGACCAAGTTTTAGGCCAATCACTTTCAGCAAAACAAGTTGATCCTAAAGATTATGACATTATTTACTTCGCTGGTGGTCATGGTGTTATGTGGGACTTCCCAGAAAACAAGGCCTTAGGTGAAATTGCTAAAACTATTTACGACCGTGGTGGTATTGTTTCAGCAGTCTGTCACGGAGTAGTTGGTTTGCTTTCAATCAAAGACGAAAAAGGCAATTCTTGGATCAATGGTAAGAATCTGACTGGTTTTACTAATGAGTAAGAGGAAATCAATAAATTAACTGATGCTGTTCCATTCTTAACTGAGGAAGCTTTGAAGAATGCTGGTGCTAATCACACTAAAACGGCAGCTTATACAGAAAATGTTGTTACTGATGGACGTTTGGTCACTGGTCAAAATCCTCAATCGGCTCGTGGAGTTGGGGAAGCAGTTATTAAATTACTTGCTTAATAAAGTTAATAAATTAGAGTTGGATTTTTAAAATCCGACTCTTTTTTTGTGCCAAATGGTATTTTTATCCAAAAATAATAAAAATATTTTTCAAAAAATGGTTTGAACTTATGGTTTCTATAAGATAATATTAATATCAAGAAATCGATAAGGGAGTAATAAACTATTAATGAAAATGAAGAAGGCGAATATTTTATCATGTGTTGCAATTAGTGCAATTGTATTATCAGGGATGGGAATCACAAATGTGAAAGCTAGTGATAATACAACAGTATCAATTGAAAAGGTAGTAGAGAAGTCACTCAATCCAGAAGTTCAAAATGGTGGGAAAGTTAGTGATGACTTCCAAGATGTATCAAAGAATAATTTGGGATACGCTTCTAAATTCCATATCTTTGCTAAAGAAGCAACTTTAAATGCACATACAAATGGAAACCTTGCGGTTGGATCTTTATTCGGGAATGTTAACTTTGGGACAAACATTACGGATGAAAAATTATTAGATAAAGATATTTCTTATGTTCAAGAAGTAAAAAATATGTCAGAAAGCTCATTCGTTAGTTCCAACGATCACCGGACAAATAAAGTAGTTTTTGGTGAAGTAAACGATGTTGAATTGGGCAAAGACAATGCTTCTCCTTTAGTTAATGAGACACCAATCAATCACTTACTTAATAATGAAATTTTCCAAGATAAGGATTCAAATGAATATCTTGATTTTGATCAAGAGTTTGCTAAATTAGAAAATAAGTCAGGAAGTCTAGCATCAACAAATTCTAAGACAATTACTAATGCTGATTTTCCAGACCAAAACCAACGAGTAATCGACCTCAGTGATTTTGAAGCCGACGCTAACAATCAAATCGTGATTAATTTGGATCCAGAAGTTTTGAATGCTAGTACACCTTTAACAATTTCAGGACTATCAGCTGACAAAGGTGGTACTTCAATTATCATCAACGTTGACACAAAGGGACAAAATCCTTATGCAATGAATTCTCAAATTAAGTTAAGATTCAATAACGGCGAAGAAAATCCTATCGAACGACCAAATCAAGAAACAGAGTATTTCGATGACAATCATTTACTCTGGAACTTCTATGATAGTTCAGCAGGTAACAAGCAATTTGACGGTATTATTGAAATGAATAATACTTTCCAAGGTAGCGTGTTAGCTCCAGACGCTACAATCAATATTCATCACAATTTGGATGGCAATATCGTAGCTGAAAAAGTGAATGTTGTTGGTGGCGAAACTCACAGATGGGATTTGCAAGATAACAATAATATCGTGACTGTTCCTGAAGAACCAGGCGAACCAGATGAGAACAATGAGGGTAAAGAATTAGTTGATCCTGGTTTTACAATTGATCCAACACCAACAAGTCCAGAACCAAAACCAAGTCCAGAAAATCCTGATGGAAATGTGGATGAAGAAGACAAAGAAGAAGATGATGATCAAGAAATCATTATCAATGGTGGTTCAGAAAGCGACTTAGATGGTAATGGTGGTTTGGATTTAACTGGCAAAGAAGTTAGCAATCAAAATCCTAATAATAGTAGTGAAGAAAAAACATTGTCTTCAATAAATGAAGGTAGTGGCTTGGTTCCATTAACTAATTCGGCTCAATCAACTGATACAAGTTCAGTAAGTGGATTAAGCAGATTGCCACAAGCTGGTGCTACTAGTGGTATTTTGTTGACAATTATTGGTGTGATTATGTTGGGATTAGGTATTATAGTTAAGAGAGTAAGATCATAAATATATGATTACATCTAAAAAGATCTAAGAATTGTTTTCTAGTTGAAAATTCATTCCTAGGTCTTTTTTTATTAGATTTGAATTAATTAAATGTGATTTTATTTAAATGAACATTGAAATCATTAAAATGAAGTGCTAGGATATCCATAATAAATAAAGGAGGTTGTCGGTGTTATGGATAAAATCATTGTTGTAAACAGTACATTGGCAATCTTGGCCGTCATTTTGATTTGAAAAAGGACTTAGACTATAAAATGTCAAGCCCTTTTTTCCGTTCGAATGAGGGCTTGAGAAGTAGGCCCCATCCTAACGGATGAGACCTATTTTTTTATCGATTTTTAGTATATTTGAAATTAGAAAAAAATTAATTTTGAATAGGCTTTATTTAAACTCGGCTTGTTTTCGTCTTTTAAAACCATTGGTGTAAAAGGACTTGAGACAATTTGAGAAAACCTATTGACATTAAAAAAATCTAATAATATAATTCAATTCATAAATAACGTTATATAACGTTATGCTAAAGAAGGGGTGATTTTATGAGAAAAAAATTTTTTTATTTGATGATGTTAGCTTTTTCTTTGATTTTGATCTTAATGGGATGTGGAAATAAAAGTAATGATGCATCTTCATTGGATAAGATTCAACATAAAGGGGTTCTTACAGTTGGAATGATTAGCTCCAATCCACCTTATGAATATCAAGTCAACAAAGGTGGCGAACAGAGTATGAAAGGGTCAGATGTAAAGCTGATAAAGAAAATTGCTTCTAAATTGGGAGTTAAATATAAGATAAAAACCATGGATATGGATGGGTTATTACCGGCTTTACAGTCTGGGAAGGTTGATGTGCTGGTTACTTCTTTAAGCCCTACTCCAGAAAGAAAAAAGGGTGCAACTTTTTCTAAAGTATATTTCAGAAGTACCAATACTTTAGTTATAAGAAAGGCAGATAAGTCAAAATATTATAACAATATTAATCGGTTAGATAATAAGAAGATTGCAGTGGTAAATAATTCTACTCAACAACCTATGATTGAAAAAAGTTTTCCAAATGCATCATTAACGAAATTATCTAAGGTTACTGATTTAGCATTAGCCTTAAATAACAACAAAGTAGATGCTTTTTCTATTGACATACCAACAGCTACTATTCTACTTCGACAAAATCCTAATTTGATGATGACAAATTGGCATCATAAAGATTCTAGCCTCGGAGCTGCAGTAGCAATGCCAAAAGGTGCTTCCAAAGATTTAGTAAATAAAGTTAATGAAGTTGTAAAATCTAACAAAACTAATTATGAAAAATGGGTTCAAGATTCTGCAGAGAAAGTTCCGACTGATTAAAGATTAATGAGGTGACAAAGATGGGCAATTATTCATTTCTTACCAATTATTGGCAATTATTTATTAAAGGAGTAGTGGTAACCGTCGAACTAGCGATTATTTCGATAATTCTGGGTTTGATATTAGGGATAATTTTAGCTGTGATGAAACGTTCAAGTATTTTTATTGTTTCTTTATTGGCTAAAGCATATATCGGATTTATTAGAGATACGCCGTTATTGATTCAAATATATATTGTTTATATTGGATTACCAATAATTACAGGGCTTCAGATTCCAGACTTTGCTACTGGCGTTGTATGTTTGACACTATATTCTGCTGCTTATATTGCAGAAATCATTAGATCAGGTATTGAGTCTTTGCCCATTGGACAATCAGAGGCAGCTTTAAGTCTGGGAATGTCAAAATGGCAAGCAATGAAAGACATTATTTTACCTCAAGCAATTAAGAACATTTTGCCAGCTTTGGGAAATCAATTTATTGGTAATGTTAAAGATTCCTCATTGGTTTCAGTTTTAGGTATTGCTGATTTAATGTTTCAAGCACAAACAGTAAGAGGTTCAACTGCTTTAGGATTAGAACCAATGATTGTTGCCTCATTATTATATTTAGTCTTAACTTGGAGTCTGAACAGACTTCTAGCAAATGTAGAAAAGAGGTTGAAGGTTAGTGATAGAACTTAAAAATTTAAATAAAGCATATGGTAACAATAATGTTTTAAAACATATCAATTTAAAAATTGATGATGGTGAAGTTGTTGTAATTATTGGACCATCGGGTTCCGGGAAAAGTACTTTATTACGTTGCATGAATTTACTGGAACAACCAACAAGTGGCGAAGTAAAAATTAATGGTCAAAAGGTCTCTGGTAAGGTTAAACCAGAATTAATTAGAGAAACTAGACAAAACGTGGGTATGGTCTTTCAACACTTCAATCTTTTTCCTCACTATACTGTCTTGAATAATATTATTCATGCGCCAATGATTGTGAAAAAGCAGAATAAAGATGAGGCAATCAAACACGCCAAACAATTACTAAAAGAAGTTTCATTAGAAAACAAAATAAATGCTTTTCCGTCTTCTCTTTCAGGAGGGCAAGAACAGCGAATTGCTATTGCACGTGCTTTAGCAATGAATCCTAATACCCTTTTATTTGATGAGCCAACTTCAGCACTTGATCCAGAGATGGTTGAAGAGGTTCTGGAAGTTATGAAAAAACTTGCTAAAACTGGAATGACAATGGTTGTTGTAACTCATGAAATGGGTTTTGCAAAACAAGTAGGGGATAGAGTTGTTTTTGTTGATAATGGTCAGATTTTAGAAGACGATACTCCGGAAAAAATCTTTAATGCACCTAACAATCCTAGAACTCAAGATTTTATTTCTAAAATTTTGTATACTTAATTGGAAATATTATTAAAGGATATCTTATGGTGAATATAATGATAAAAAAAGAAAGTGTTATTCCGTTATATGAACAAATAAAAAATGAAATTATTAAACAGATTTCAGAAGGGACTTATGAGCCCGGAAGTAAACTTCCTTCAGAACATGAACTAGAGGATGAATTTAATACTAGTAGAATTACTATTCGAAGAGCAATTGATGAGTTAGCTAAGGACAATTATTTAACTAAAAAGCAAGGAAAAGGAACTTTTATTAATGCACATAAAGTGCAAAGAAACTTATTGAATTTAAATAGTTATACTAATTTTATGTTAGAAAATAATTCAAAACCTTCTCGCAAAGTAATTGAAATTAGCTATGAGAATGCAACTATTAAAGTAAGAAGTAACCTACATACTAGTGAAGAGTCTAAAATTTTAAAAGTTCAGAGAATAATGCACTTTGAAAAAAACAATGACGGACTTGAGATTGGATTTTATCCAACGGAGATATTTCCTGATTTGGATAAAAAAATAACTAGTGATGTTTCAATCAGTAATTTGTTAAAGGATACATATCATGTTAGCCAAGGTCATAGTCATCAACAAATAAACCTTACATTCGCAACTAGTGATATGGCAAAAAAATTAAACGTGGTTTTAGGTTCTCCATTATTTCAACTAGAAAGAACAGTGTATGATACTGAAAATCAACCAATCTATTTTGCTGTTATGTATTATGACCCTAATAAAGTAAGCTTTATAGTCGATTCAAAATAGGGGAGGTATGTATTTAATGAAAGTTATTGGTGTTGGAGACAATGTTGTCGATATGTATTTAGATCAAGGAAAAATGTATCTCGGAGGAAATGCATTAAATTTTTCAAATTTTGCACGAGAATTAGGAGTAAAATCTTCTTTTATTGGTAACTTTGGTACTGATGAAATCGCCAATTATGCAAAAAGAGCATTAAATAAATTGAATATAGATATCTCACATAGCCACACGTTAAACGGAGAAAATGGGCGATCAAGAGTGGCATTGAAGAACCACGATAGAGTCTTCATTGATAGCAATAATGGTGGGGTATTGAAACAAGGCCTGAACATGACCTCACGGGATATTGATTATATCAATCAGTTTGATATTGTTCATTTCAATATTAACGGTAATGCTAATCAATATTTGACGAATATTAAAGGACCAACCCTCATTTATGATTTTTCCGATTTATATGAAATCAATGATATTAAGAGAATTGCTCAATATATAGATATTGCTTGTTTTTCGGTTGGCTCAATGTCTGATCAAAATATCTCTAAGATGGTTAAAGAAATTAATTCTTTTGGTATTATGGATATTTTAATCACGCGTGGATCATATGGTGCGTACTTCTTTCACGACTCTAAAAGGTATATTCAAAAGCCCGTTAAGGTCACTGTCGTGGATACAATGGGAGCTGGTGATGCATTCATCACGAGTTTTGTAATAAAGTATAAGGAAACAGATTGTATTGAAGAATCGTTAAAATTTGCTGCTGAATACGCATCTCAACAAGTACAACGACATGGTTCTTTTAATAATCCGGAAAAAATCCCAAGTAAGTATAACGTTATATAACATAATATAAAATGGAGGCAAATTAATTATGGTTAGTTACACAACACAAAATAATTTAAAGGAAATTGTTTCTAATATTTTAAAAAAGCAATCTGATTTAAAAAGTATTTTCTTTGTTGGATGTGGTGCTTCTTTGTCAGAATTATATGGAGCGGCATATTTTTTAAAACAAAATGCCCTTAACCTCCATGTTGAATGGATCCAAGCAAATGAATTCAATTATTCACATCCTAAATTAGCTAATAAAACTGCTGCTGTCATTGTTGCTTCACTTAGTGGTGAGACTAAAGAATCGGTTCATGCTGTTAAAAAAGCTGAATCTTTAGGGTGTCATACTATTGCATTAACTCATGTTCCAGAATCTAGTCTTACAAAAGATGCCGATTATACGGTGGTTCATTCTTTCTTTGAAGACTATGCATCAAAAGCTGCTAAGCAAAAGAATGCTTTAGGGCTTGCTGTTGAATTTCTACAGCAAGTGGAAGGATTCGATTTATACAGTAAAATGAAACAAGGACTTGACGTAGTAGATGATATTACCAACTTTGCAGCAGATAGTGTTAAAAAAGAAGCTATTGAATTTGGAAAAAAGTATAAAGATGAATCCACGATATATACATTAGCAAGCGGAGCAAATTATGGAGTTGGATATTCTACAGCTAACTTTATTTTTATGGAAATGCAATGGATTTCTAGTCCAATTCTAGATAGTGGGGAGTACTTCCATGGACCATTTGAATTAACGGTAAAAGATGCACCATATTTGTTGTTCATGTCCGATGGTAAAACCCGTCATTTGGATGCCAGGGCACTAGAGTTTTTCCAAAAATACAATGCAAAATATACTGTAATTGATGCTAAAGATTTTTGGTTAGATAGTAAAATGAGTTCGGAAATAGTCGATTATTTTGATCCGTTGGTATTAACAGGAGTTATGAGAGTCTATGCAGAAGAGCTTTCTAAGGCAAGAAAGCATCCACTTAGTAAAAGAAGGTATATGTGGAAACTAGAGAATTACTAAAAAAGTTCATTGACTTATTTTCTCAATTTAATAAGTCAATGAACTTTTTATATTACTTTTCTGTAGAATGACGATCTCCCAATAGAAAGTCATCTTTATTTTCAAACATATGTTTAATAGTGATTGGACTATGACCTGTTAGTTTACTAAAGTCACTAACAGGAACGTCTAAATATCCTTCTCTGACAGTGGTACCGAATGTTACCATTCCTTCAGAAGTTGCTTGAATAGGACTCTTTGAAAAGTCGCCATTAGTATCACGTGGGACACCAATACTATCAAAGTAATCGTATAATTCCTGATCAGTTTTTCTAACGTATTTAATATTGTTGCCAGTAGTTTCATTACCAATCTTTAAGAATTTATCATAAGTAAATGGTTCGATTCCGTTAATATTTAAAATAGCACGGTGTAATAAATCGTTATTCAAAGCACAAGCAGCACTTAAAGCAGCATCTCGTCTTGATATGAACCAAACTTTACCATCACCCATATTCTTTTCGATACTGTCCTCATTACCATTAACGGCACGCATATAATCTGAAATGAATGCTTCAGCAAACAAAGAATTGCGTAAGAAAATGTAGTCCAAATCTGTATTTTGAATAATAGACTCAGTATAACCATGGTCTGCATTTTCTACGCTTGGATTAAAAGGATTGCCAGCGGATAGTACTGAAGTATAAATTACTTGACCAACGTGTGCTTTGACACAGGCATTAACAACATTTTTGTGTGCTTGACGACGTTTTTTACCAACAAAGGGCATTGAAATTAATAGTACTTTATCTGCATTTTTATAAGCTGATACTAAAGTATCAGGATTATTAAAATCAGCTACGGCAGTTTTGATTCCTTGATCAGAATACTTCTTTAATTTATCCTCACGAGGAGCTGTAAATACTAAATATTCTTTTGGAATCAATTTTTGTACGTAATTTGCTACTAATGAACCAAAGTTTCCATCTATTCCATTAACTACTATTTTTTTCATAAAAACCTCCATTAAAATAATGTACACGATTTCATGTTAAGGAAAGATGTCTTTTTATGTCAAGATAATTATTTAATATTTAAATAGTTTTAAGAAAAATAACCTAAAATCAGTTTTGAGTAGAACAGAAATAGTCTACCAATTGCTAGTTCTAGGTTATTTTTATTAATGATTATATTTTCTTCTAGCAATAAGTTTTCTCAATTCTTCAATCAAAAAGATTGGAATAGGAACAATCACTAGAAAAATCCAGTCATTTATTTGCAAAGGAGCTGTATTGAAGACTTCTTGAATTCCAGGTGTATAGACGAGAATTGCCAACAGGATTACTTCGAAAACAATTCCGGCCCAAACACGATGGTTGTTGAAAATTCCTAATTTAAAGACTGAAGTATATTTGGTTTGACAATTTAATGCGGCCGCAATTTGACAGAAAATAATGGCGGCTAAAGTCATTGTGGTAGCACGATTATAAACGATTCCTGAACTCATGAGATCTTTCATTGGCCAACCATTTTGGTAGTTGACGAAAAAGTAAGCGATGGTAGAAACCAATGAGGCAATAGCACCATACCAAGCGAAAGCTGTTAAAATCAAATGCTTATTGAGCAAGTGAGAATTGTGAGCTCTTGGTTTTTGATTCATAATACCGGGCTCTGGTTGTTCAGAACCTAGTCCTAGAGCTGGTAACATATCGGTACCCAAGTCGACTGCTAAAATTTGCAAGACGGTCAATGGCAAAGGAATCAATCCACGACTAAGTAGGAAAAGTGCTGAGGGAATAGCTTCAGGGACATTTGAATTGAAAATGTACAACAAGAATTTTTGAATATTACTGTAAACAGTACGACCTTCCTCAATAGCTGCAACGATTGAAGCAAAATTATCGTCGGTCAAAATCATATTGGCAGCATCTTTTGCGACGTCGGTTCCAGTAACACCCATTGCGACCCCAATGTTAGCTTTCTTCAAAGCTGGAGCATCGTTGACACCATCACCAGTTGAAGCAACAATTTGACCCATTTCTTGTAAAGTAGAAACAATTTTATATTTTTGTTCGGGAGCAACTCTAGCAAAAATTACTTCACCTTGTAATGCTTGCTTTAAATCCTTTGAATTCATTTGATCTAATTCTGTTCCTGTAACAACACGGGCTTTGTCACTAGTAATACCAATTTTTACGGCAACAGATTTGGCGGTGATTTCACTGTCACCAGTTACCATAATGATTTTAATGCTGGCATCGTGGCATTTTTTAACGGCATCGTAAATTTCTGGACGAGGTGGATCAGCCATTACTGTTAAACCGAGAAAAATCAAATCGTTTTCCGTATTGTCAGCATTTAGATTATCGATTTGGCTTTTGTCCTTAAAATCAATTGTTTTGTATGTAATAGCTAATGAACGCAATCCTTTTGTAGCATAATTTTTATTAGCTTGATTGATTTTTTTAATATCGTCTGCGGTAATCGGTCTGATGTCACCGTTGATTTGAATTTTGGTGCATTGTTGTAGTAGTCCATCAAGTGAACCTTTTACAGCAACGAATAATTTATCTTTTGTCTGGTGAATAGTTGTCATTCTTTTACGATCAGAGTCGAAAGGCAATTCTTTTACTCTAGGCATTTGCTTTAATTCTTTACTTGTATCAAAGCCAGCTTTTTGAGCCATGATGACTAAAGCCGCCTCAGTTGGAGTTCCAAGAATTTTGGGCTTTTTTTCAGAAGATAATTCCACAGTCGTATCATTATTAAAGGTAGAAACTCTTAATAATTGAATTAAGGCAGGATCATCGTGATAATTTACAGCTTTATTTTCTTGTTTGAGTTGACCATTATTTATGTAGCCTTGGCCGGTGACAGTGTAAACATTGCCCATGAGCCAAATGTGATTAACGGTCATTTGATTTTGGGTCAAAGTACCAGTTTTATCTGAACAGATGACGCTAGTTTCTCCTAGAGTTTCGACACTATTTAAATCTTTTACTAAAGCATGTTTTTTAGCCATCCGTTGAACTGCTTGTGCTAAAGACAAAGTTACGGTTGGCAACAAACCTTCGGGAATAAAGGCTACTATCATGCCTAATGCAAAAACAAATGATTGCGCGATGGGATGGTGTACAAAAAGAATGGCAGCAACGAAGAAGACCAAACCAACGGCAATCGCAATCAAAGAAATTTGTTTAGTTAGACGATTTAACTCTTGTTGTAAAGGGCTAGCAGTTGTATTTTGTTTCTGAGTCAATGAAGCAATTTTGCCAAATTCGGTATTCATACCGGTTGCTAAAACTACTGCTTTGCCATCTCCAGAGCCAACAGTTGTTCCTGCATAAACTATATTGGATTCTGAAAATTTTCCTTCCCCGTTTTTGAATTTAACGGTTTTAGATTCTGGAACGGTTTCACCAGTCAAAGCAGATTGGTCGACTTGAATCGAGGTGGCCTCAAGCAATCTAGCATCGGCAGGGACTGAATTACCAGCTTGTAATTGAAACACATCACCGGGAACAATTTCCTTAGAATTTAGTTGTTCGATTTTGCCGTTGCGAAAAACTCTAGTATAAGTAGGTAACATTGCCATCAAGG
The DNA here is from genome assembly GCF_014058425.1 of Companilactobacillus pabuli. Lineage (NCBI taxonomy): Bacteria > Bacillati > Bacillota > Bacilli > Lactobacillales > Lactobacillaceae > Companilactobacillus > Companilactobacillus pabuli. The sequence continues at coordinate 1,156,198 of NZ_CP049366.1, read as the reverse complement.
AATCAGTAGCTTTTTGAGCTTTATGTTCTTGCCAAAAACTAAAGAGGCCGTTAATGATGTTAACTAACCAAATGGCGATTCCCAATTCAATTGATCCAGTCAAAATAGCAATTAGACCACTGACCCAAAGTAACATCGCCATGAGACTAGCAAAGTTCTTGAGAAAGGCTTTTAGTTGAGATTTCTGTTGGTTTCTGTGAATTGTATTAGGACCATACTTATTTTTCCGGTTGTCTGCTTCTATTTGACTAAGTCCATTTTTAGAAGTTTTTAAGTCTTGTAATAATTTATCCAAAGGTTCATTTGCATATGATGATTGCAATTGATTTTTCTTCATTTTTTCACCAGCTTTTTACGATTAATGAAAAATATAAATTATTCGTTTGATTTTCAAACTTTTCAACAATTCAATTATAGGTCTGTTAAAAAGAAATAGTTGATGGCGAATGCAAAAAAAAATCCAAAAAGTCAAAAAATATAATTAAAATATCCTAATAACGAATTATATATGTTAAATATACAGAATGTATTGAGAAAATGTTCAAATCTTTAAATCCAATGTAAATTGAAAATCAAAAACTTGTCAGAAAAAATATCAAGGCTCATACTTAAATAAAGCAGTTCAGATAGTGGAGGGATAAATGATGTCAAAGGTATTTATTGCGGGAAAAATTCCGGATAAAGCAGTTGCTTTAATGAAAGCAGCTAATTTAACAGTTGATATGTATACTGGTGATAAATTAATTAGTACAGAAACTTTAAAAGAAAACATAGTTGATAGTGATTTTCTAATTACACCACTTTCAACACAAGTTAATCGTGATGTACTAAATCATGCATCTAAGCTGAAATTAATTGCTAATTTTGGTGCTGGTACTAATAATATTGATATAAATTATGCAAAAAAATTAGGAATACCAGTGACGAATACGCCGATCGTATCAACTGTTTCAACGGCAGAGTCTACTGTTGGATTAATTATCGGATTGATGCATCGAATTGCTGAAGGTGACCATTTGATGAGAACGACCGGTTTTAATGGTTGGGCACCATTGTTTTTTCTAGGACATGAATTGCAAGGTAAAACTTTAGGAATCATTGGCTTAGGTCAAATTGGGCAAGCTGTTGCCAAGAGAATGCATGCCTTTGATATGCCGATTCTTTATACGCAACGCCATCGTCTACCAATTAGTCGTGAGGTGGAACTCGGTGCAAAATTCGTTTCTCAGGATGAACTTCTTGCTAATTCTGATGTTGTGAGTTTGCATTTGCCATTAAATGAACATACAAAACATTTATTAGGAGCAGATGAATTTAAACAAATGAAGTCGAGTGCAGTTTTGATCAATGCTGCTCGTGGCCCCATTATTGATGAGTCGGCTTTGACTGAAGCTTTAAAGCAACACATTATTGCTGGAGCAGCTTTAGACGTTTACGAACATGAACCTAAAGTGTCAGAAGAATTAAAGCAAATGAAAAATGTCTTGCTGACACCTCATTTAGGAAATGCTACTATTGAAGCTCGTGATGCGATGGCAGTGATTGTTGCAGAAAATGTAATAGCTGCAGCCAACGACCAACCAATTAAATATATTGTTAACAATATATAATATTAATATCAAGGAGAGAAAAATGTTTGCCAATTTAGTTAATGAAGAAAGAAAGACCTATAAAACCGTTAAGGTTGGTTATTCTTGGACGGAGATGTTTTTTGGCTTTTGGACACCTGTTTTTCGTGGTGATTTCAAGTGGGCCAGTGTCGTAGTTTTGGCAGAAATAATTTTTGGATCATTCACTTGGGGTGGTGGAGCCTTTTTAGTAACTTTTGTATTTGCTTTCTTTTATAACCGCCTTTACGTCAGTGACATGATTAAGCAAGGTTTTAAACCAGCTGATCAGAATTCTTTTAATGTTTTGAAAAGTTATAATTATATTTAAAAAGCAGCTTATCGATTTGAGTCGATAAGCTGCTTTCTTTTTAAAGAATAGGTGATAGTTCTGACGACTTTTGTAAATCCAGAGAACGAATTCAATATAATGAATATTGTTATTTATATAGAAAACGCTTACTATGATGATAAATATAAAATAGAACACGTGTATTCATGAATGAAGTGTGTCATTATGTGCAGAATTATGACAACATATATAATACTTTTTTAAATTTGAAGGGGAATTAAAAATTATGAATATTGAAGATCATGAAAAAATTTTTGATCAACTTAGTAAAAATGAAAACCATGGTCGTTTAGCTGTATTGAATGCACCTACAGGATGTGGTAAAAGTTATAGTGTTATTGATTTCTTATGTAATCATGCAGTAAAAAATCAAAAATTCCGAGCTTTTTTTGTAACTGATCAGAAAAAGAATCTATCTTTGGATCTCTTTCAAGAGTGTTGGACAAATCAAAAGAACGTCGTTAGCAATTTGACCATTCCTTTTTATAAAAAAGTGGCAACTATTCGCTCACTCACTGATACGGTCCGCTTATTGATTAATGATTTTGAGAATAAAAATATTCCTAATTTAATAAGAACACCAAATTTAGAAAAAGGATTTGATGATTTAAGGGACAGTTTTAATTTGTACGAGATTATTCAAAATCAGAATTCAAACTCCATAAATGGATGGTATGACTTGGAGAAAGCGGAGCTTGCTTTTAGAAAAATACTTGCAAAAGAAATAGCTTTGTTAGGACACATTGAACAATATGGATTCGAAAATAAAGAAAGCCAGAATAGTATTCGAGAGTTTTTAAGAAAATCGCCACAAAATTTACAAAAATGGATTTATAAAATATATCCAACAATAGATCTTCAAAATTACCAAATATTTTTATGTACAACAGATAAATTCATAAGAAGCTATACACCTTTCTTTAATGCGGATAGTAAATTGTTTCTATACTCGGACATAATTAAAAATAATTTGGTAGTATTAGATGAATTTGATAGTACTAAATCACGAATTTGGAATAAGTCTTTAAATGATGCATTAACGATTAAAGTAGATTTATTAACTCTATTTGATATCATCTATCAGGGTCTAAAAAGAATTGATGAAAATGTACCTCAACAATTAAAGGACATTTTGACTAAAGATAATTCAAATTTACATTATCTTAATATTGCTAAGGATTTGAATAAAGAGTTTAAATTATCTTATTTATATAAAATAAAAGGAACGGTAACGCCTAATACATTTGTTATACATACACCAGTTAATACTATATTAAGTAATAAAAATTATTGGTACAGTCATTTCATCGAGAAAAAGAAGCAAGTTATTGTCGATAATAAAAAGGATAACAATTTACGTTTTAATAGCATGCTTAGTCGAGTTTCTAAATTTATTAAGAGTTTTAACCAATATATTTTAAATTGTGCAAGACAATATATGAGTGAAAGAAATAGTACGGTTAATTCGCTAGATAGTGCAATAAACCAAGTGGACGCTTGTTGGACTATTTATCGTGCTCTTAGATTAGATGATAATCAGATTAAAATGTTAATGAATTCATCATTAAACGGATTGACACAAACAATTAAATCTAATTCTAAACTTGAAAGTATAGACAATTCTCACGAATTTCAAAAAAATGGTCTTGAATTATATAGATTTGTTAATTCTGAACAGCATGATTTACAAACAGAAATTAATGCTTCATTTTTGTCTATCACTGCGGAAAACTATCTTTTAGAATTAGTAAGCAAATGTATGGTTTATGGGCTATCAGCAACTGCTTCCATACCTACAGTATTGGATAATTATGATCTTAATTATTTAAAAGAAAAATTAAATCACAATTTTATAGATGGAAGAAATTGTTTAACAACTGATACAAAAAAAGAATTTGATTATGACAAAAGATATAAAGAACATGGGATAAGTGTCAATTGTGAAATAGTAGGAATGTACGATAATATCAAAGATCTTTTAAAAGATAGATTAAAAAATAAAAACGTCAAGATAGATTGGAATAAAATTCGAGAAATAGACTCAGACTTTAAAAAGATTCAGAATAAAATTGCTATAAATGGTAAAAAAGAAGTAAATTATTTTAAGCAAAGATACATGTCTTTATTTGAAAGTTTTGTTTATTTTCTTTTAGATTCTAATTTAACATCCTTTTTGGGATTACAGTCAAAATTACCCGATAAAACAGAATACATGTCACAAAAATTAATTCAACAGGTATTTGATGTGCTATCTGATCAATTATGCGAGTCCCGAAATGTAAAATTATGTTTTATTTCTAATACAAATGGCGATATTCAAAATCAATTGCAGGAATCTTTAAATTAGTCTTCCAAGGGAAAAAGAACGTATTTATTAAGCGCATATCTTTCTATTGGTGTGGGTCAAAATCTTCAACATAATATAACGTATAGTGAAAAAGAGCGATGTGAATGCATTGCGTTTGATAATGTAAGTAAAAATGATAAACGATTAAAACAGATTGATTTAGGAGGTATTTACTTAGGAGACGTCACACATGTTTTAACTAAGGTAAATGATTTTCAATTAAACCTTGATTTTTTGAAATATATTACCGAATTAGAGTATTTAAGAGATGCTGATGAGATAGGCCCAAAAGAATTTGAAAAGCAAATTTTATATTTGCAGCAAGAAAACTTGTTTATTAAAGGATTAAGAATGATTCCTAGTAGAGAAGCTAGTTATACGAAAGTTATTATTCAGGCTTTAGGAAGAATGAATCGTACTTTTAACAAAATTAAACAGCCTTTAGTGCTTGCCCACAATAGCGTTGTAAAGTCAATTAGTTATTTAGGATTGAATCATAATCTTTTTAGTCCTGAGTTTAAAGCATTGATGAATGAGAAAGATGGATTTGTAAAAAATATTCAAATTGATCAAATAAATATAAAAAAAGAGAATTATACTTCATATACGTTACGTGACAACAACCAACTTGTTTCCGGTTTAAAGAGTAATAATGAAAGGTTGATTGAAGAATACAAACGAATCCGAAGAAATTTATTATATTTTCCTACAATTTCGTCAGATGATCTAAAAAGATTACAAAGTAATTCAAATAGATGTTTACAGTATTTAGAGAATCCCGAAGAAACGGATAATTATTTTGTGAAAATTGAATCTTTAGAAAAAGGTATTTTTGAATTTGATCCTGATATAAATGATGGGGGTATATTTGAGGTATCTTCTGCCAATTCAGGATTAGATGATATCTTGAAGTATGAAGGTATGACAGATTTTTTCAATCAAAATGGATATGCAACTTACTGGAAGAAAAATAAATATATTATGAATCCTATTCAAAATATAAATCTTTATAGTGGCGTTTTAGGAGAAGTAGCCGGAAAATTTATTTTAGAAAAAGTTTTGAAGACTAAGTTATTAAATTTCGAAGATATTAGAAATATTGAATTGTTTGATTTTAAAATTTGGAATAAAAATATCGCTATAGATTTTAAAAATTGGAATTTAGGCCATATGGAAAATAGAGAAAAAGCTTTAAAAAAAGTGGTCTATAAATTAAATAAATTGAGTAAGAATACAGGAAATCCCTGGAAGGTCATTATCATTAATATATTTAAAAATATAAATTCTAAAATCACAGTAACTGCAAATAACCGAATTATGGAGATACCGGCATTGATAAATCATAATGGTCAATTGGTTTTAAATTCAGATATGAAAAAATTGATTGGAGAATTTCTAAATGAAAAATAATGAAATGGTGCGAATCAACGAATTAACTTTTAAATTTGATGAAATTGCTTTGACTAGGGATTTTGATTTGGTTCATGTTTCGGTAAGAGATTACAATAATATTTCTTTATTTTGGAATATCATTGATAAAATGGATATTCTCGCTGTTACTTGTATAAAGAATTTAAAGTATGCAATTCTTTTAAAAAAAGGCAAATTTAAAAATCCAAAAAATGTTGACGGTATAGTTTTTACTAAAGCTAGTTTTACATATTTTGATAAATCAGCTCGAATTTATCGAAATAATATATTGCAATTGTTTTTTAATCAACTGTCAGATGATACAGAATTAATTCCGGAAAAGAATAATACTGTTGATTTATTTATTCATAAAACAAATTGGGACAATGTTTTGAGCAATGGGATAAAACAAATTTATGCTTTAAAAATTAAAATTAATTGGAAAGAAATGCTGGTTGCAAGTGTTGTTACTTTTACGCAAAATTTAAAAGAAGATTCTAAGACAGAGCTATTTTATCTTAATAAGGAACGAGGAGTAATAGGGCGTGATTACCATAAGAAATCAGCGGAATCATATAAAATTGGAAATTTAATGGGTAAAAATTTAGTAGATTTTATATCACTGATTGGTTTGAAAGATTATGAACAAAGTAAAGTAGGCATTGTTAATAATTTGTTAAATAATATGCGTGATTATTTTGGACAATATTTTATTCAAATACCTTCTTTGAAGGACATACCTACAATGTTTGATTTTGAAAAACCAAAATCGCGAGAAAAAAATATTTGGAATTATTTTAAAAATTCAGAAATAAATTTATATTTTGATGAGAAAAATGAAAAACTTAAGGACTTGGGAAATCAGGTTATTTGTGGTTATAGGCGTAGTGAAATTCTAAATGCACATGATATAGATATAGTTAAAAATGATTATTCGAGCGATGGATTAAATATACAAGTTATTAGAGATGTTCGAAAAGATGATACGATACCAGAAGAATATGAATTGGGAATTAGAAAAAAAATAATTCAACATATTTCTCCTGATGGTTTTGGAGAGATGGACTATAAAGGAAAGAAAGTGAAATGGGAATTTGATGATAAGAAAGATATTGCGGATGACACAAGGGTGATTAATCTTTTTCAAAACTTAGCCATAAAGCAAGATTTAGTTAATAAAAGAATGGATTTGGTCAATTCTGATTTAATTGGTTTAGTTAGCAAATATCAATTTTTCTTTTTTGATTTTTCTATTAAAAATAAAGTGATTGTAGATGAATTGATTATTTCGAAAGATCGAAAAATGCACTTTATTTCAAAAAGACTTAATCCAAGTAAACTTGATTTAAGTGATGAATTATCATTGGTTTACTCCTTTGTTCAAGAGAGAGAGAAGCTAAAACATTTTTATCCTGATCAAATAGAATGTGTTATCAAGGTAAGGAAAAACTATATCTTAATTGTTCAAACAGAGATGCAAGTACTGCCAATGCAAGAGATAATTGCTGAACGTGAGAAAAATGCTGATATTAATCGAAAGCTCAGCAAGAAGAGAGCTATAGAGAATTTAAAATATCTTGATCATCAAATAATCCATAGTAATAATAGGGATTATGCCAGTAGTGATTTGCAAGTAATGATTGATTGTATAAATGAATTGGAAGGGCCAATTATAACTGTCGGTGAAATAAAAAAAGAATTTAAAGTTAAAAAGCAAATATCTTTTAGAAAGAAGAGCTTTAGACGAATTTGTAACGATTTAGAAGAATTGTTTGGATATACATACAATTCTTCCACTCTCCAAACTAAACCAAATTCTTTATTTCCTGGTTTCAAGGGAATAGGTTTAATAAATAATAATGATGATTTTTATTATTATGTTGGTGGCGAAAAGAGTTTGAAACAAAAAATTAGTCGGGCTATTCGTTTTAGAAAAATTATAGCTTTAACGGGTAGTGATGATTTAATTGTTACTGTATTTCCAGATTTAGCGGAATTAATGAGTGTTAAATTTGTTCGAAACGGTCAATATACTGTTTTGCCTTTTCCAATCAAATACTTACGTGAATTTTCAGAATATCAAAAGAGATTATCTGAGATGAATCGTCAGAATGATTTATAATCAACAAAGCAACATTTATATAAAAAGATTTGAGATTGATTAGGTTTCAAAATTTTTTTAAATGTTGGATTGACGCAAGCATATTTACAGGTGAACTCATAATATGAGACTATTTAGTTGAAGGGTTTTATTAAAAGCTAAATTATTAGTAATTAATTGTACAGAAGGAGAAATATTTTTATGAAGAAAAAAGTGGTTCAAATAACTTTATTTTTCTTCATTTCATGCTTAGTAATAATATCGATTCCAATTGCATTTCATTTCGGAATGCTGTATTTGATAATTACAATTTTGTTGATTTTATTAGGTCGATACATCATACGTTAGTTAATGATATAAAAAAAAAAGAGTAGCTTGTCCGATTTTGAAAAAAGGGTAAGTTGCTCTTATTCTTATTTATTCCACCATTTAATATAATTGATTTCCTTTTTTCGGATTTCATAACCGTGTTTTTCATAAAATTTATGACCTGAATCACGCTCAAATCCAGAGACCAGTCTAATTCCCATACTGCCATCTTCTTTGGCCCACTTTTCAGCATGTTCAATCAATTTTGAACCAATGCCTTCATCTTGGTGATCTCCATCAACTGCAAGAGTGATAATGTTCTTAAGGCTTTCATGATATGTGTTCTCGTAATCACTCATTTGAATGTAGCCGAGTACTTCAGTATTAGAAACAGCCACAAATATTTTTGAATTGGGTAAGGATAAAATCTTTTTAAGTTGTTGAATTGTTTTGTCCAATGGAAAATGATAATCCAAACTACTGATATTTATTTTTTGTATAGCAGGTGCATCGTCTAAAATGGCTTCTCTTATAATCATACTTTCACCCCATCAATTATTTTATTAGGGAATATAATACACCCTAAAAAGAAAGATTTGGATGAGAAATTTAATACTGATTATATGAAATTAATTAGATTATCTTGAATCTTCTATTAAGGGATAGAAAAAAGCATCATCCAGCAATCAGAAATTGGATGATGCTTTTTCTAAATTTTTTTTACTTATTTTACTTATTCTACTTTAACCATTACACTTTATGCAAAAAAACGACGAGCCATAGTCTTATAAATATCAATGTACTTCAAGTAGTCGTCTTCGAAGACAAATTCGTTAACTTGATGAGCACTTTCATTACCAGGGCCAGCGACTACAACGTCCAAATCAGGATTAGCTTCAACAAATTGTGAAGCATCTGTACCACCAGGGGCACCGACAGCTACAATGTTTACACCGAGAACATCTTTGTAACTGGCTTTAACTAATTTAATAAAGTCGGAATCGAGTTCTGTTTTGACAGGCAAGTTACTGCTCAAAACTTTGAGTTCCAATTTCATTCTTGGGTCAGCTTGATTTAATTTGTCAATCAAGTCTTTGATATCAGCAATCACTTTATCATTTGTGTATTCAGGGATTGTTCTAATTTTAGCAGTCAATTCAGCATAGTCAGGGATGGTATTTTCTTGATTACCACCGTTCATAACCGTAACTGAAGGCTTTGTGGAACCTAAAACATCGTCTTCAAATTTAACTAAATCTGTGAAGTATTCTTTTTGTTTATTGAAGTAAGTAACTAAGTTGTCTAAAGCGTTGATTCCCATTTCTGGCATTGAGCTATGAGCTGCACGACCGCGAGAAATCACTTTGTAAGTTACTGAACCTTTGTGGGCACAAAAAGCTGCCATACGTGTTTCTGGTTTTTGACCATTAAGTTCGATCAAACCAGCATGAATCAATTGCTCCATAGCTAAACGAGAAGTAGAATTACTTGGCTCACCGACAACGATAGCTTTAACATCATTGACGTAACCTTCCTTAGCTAATTTAGTAGCGCCTAGTTCACCGATTTCTTCACCAACTGTGACTAGGAAACGTAGATTGCCAGTAAAATCAGGATCTTCATTTAATTCGATCATGGTTATGGCCATACCGGCTAGTCCACCTTTCATATCAGATGAACCACGACCGAAAATTTTGCCATCGATATGTTTGGGATTAAATGGACCATAATTCCATTCATCATCGTTTACAGTTGAAACAACGTCAGCGTGACCGGTCAAACCTAGGATTGGGCCGTCGCCTTTTTTGATGTTAGCAATCAAATTGAAACGATTGTCGTCATATTTGTTCAATTCAGTTTCAATACCATGTTTGTCTAAAAGTTCTTTTAGATAGTTGGCTACTTTTTCCTCATCACCATTTACAGTTTGCAATTTGATTAAATCATCTAAAATACTGAGTCTTTGTGCTTTGTCCATTTTTACCCTCCGAGATAATGTATAATAATTAAAAAAGCTTTACTCTTTATTCTAATATTTTTTTGGTGAAATTAATAATGAAAGGTTGTATGAGATGAATTTATTGATGAAGATGGACCGTTGGCTTGGGGTTTTATTATTAGTTGTGGCAGTTTTAGGATTCATATTTAATTGGTTCAGCAAAAGCAATTTAATTTCTGCGGCTGTAGCTGGGGGAGTTCTTTTATTGATTTCTGCAACAGCTGATATCGATAAGCCGAGCAAATAAAAACCACTGACGAATATTGTCAGTGGTTTTGTCATTTAATTTACTTTTTTACGACCCTCAGGGGTGTACTTGTTCTTTTGGTGTCTCTTGTATAGATAATAGATACCACCGATGATTGCTAAGATCACGACCAAAGGAAGTATGACATGGATAAAGATTGAGAATAATAGAAGGGCAATAAAGAAGCCCAAAACGTATTTCCAAATGTTGTTCATCGAATTCTCCTTTTTTATTTGTGATTTAATTTTTATTCATAACTGTGATATTGTCAAGCTAAATACATTTTGGTTGACTTTAGCTGATATATCTAATAGTATATATCTAATCGCTACCTCTTAGATACACGGAACATAAAGGAGGTGTGAATAATTATGAAGTATAGAATCATGTTAGATCTTAAAGATCAATTATTCACAGCAGTTGATATTAAAGACAGTAATAACTTTGGTAACGGTACAACCATTGAACAAGCTATCAATAATTTAAAGAATAAAGCTGCATAATAAAAGAAATAGGAGTCTCAATGATTAAATTCATTGGGATTCTTTTTTACTCTGGATTATCAACTGCAAAGTCACCAAACGATGCATTAACAACTTTAGCTAATTCATGTGGTTCAATCAATAAAGATTGTCCGATTTTACCCGCTGAAACGATAATCTTTTCAGCCTCATCAGCTTCTTTTGAAAAGTAAATTGGATAATTGTGTAGTGAATGGATTCCAACTGGACTATTAGCACCATGTTCAAAGCCACTAGTTTTGACTAGATCTTTTAATGGAACCATACCGACCTTTTTATTACCGGAGATTTTGGCTAGTTTCTTGTAGCTCAAATGTTTATCTAAAGGCAACATACCAACTAAAGGACCAGTCTTATTACCAGTCAATACAAGCGTTTTATAAATTTTGTAGCCATCACGAGAATTTTTGTCAGTAACTAATTCTTGGGTATCACCATCAGCTTCTGTTTCAAAAGTCATAGGTTCATAAGTTACTTTTTCCTTATCGAGAATTTTTTCGACTAACGTTTTTTGAATTTTCTTTTTTTTGCTCATTTTTATGTCACCAATCCTTAAAGCTTGGTTTTTCTGAATTTTGGTCAGTTTTATGCTGCCGTCGTCCGTTCGGCTTTGTGGACGCTGGAACGTACTGGGCACAACTTGAAGCTAATTCCAAAATCGGGAATCATCTCCAAGCTTGGCCTTTCACTAAGCGATAAATCGCTAAGTGAAATTTCAGTACTGAGCATCCACAAAGCTGTCACTCCCGACTAGATAGTGTCTTTTATTTGTTACTCCAGTGATAAAAAAACAGAACCACTATCTAGTCCGGAATAGCAAAGAAAATTGGCTCAGTAGTGAAATTATTCTTAGCAACTTGTTGCTTAGAATAAGGCCGAGTTTTGAGATTTTGCGCACTTTGCAAAAGCTCAAAATCGTGCCCACTACGTTCCAGCCAAATTTTCTTTGCTATGGAGGACGGAATATTACACTAACCACAATATAGAAATAACCTAAAATTTAATATTTACTTAATATATAATAACAAAGCTATCACTATTTAAAAGTAAATTACTCTTTGGCATCAAAAAATAATTTATTTTTAAGTATCTTAAGCACGGTTGTTATATAATAATGAGCGTTACAACAGGATAAGGAGCGATTAATATGAGTCTTTTTAAGAAACGTCAAGAAGATCCTGCCGAGAATGATTTTAGTAAAATTTCTCAAGAAATTAAGAATAGTCCTAAAAAATTGTCTGAGGCTCAGAAATTATTTAAAAATAATGAATCTTTAAGAAAAAAGGTCGTTGATACTAAGGAACAATCTGAAGATAAATAGATTGTTCTTTTTTTATTGTTTTAACATTATTTTAAACTAATACTATTCATAACTTAAAACGTATGATATAGTATTAAAAAAAGAAATGGGGTGTTGCATTATGACAGCAATGACTAGTAAATATCGTATTTTGGAGACTAACGTTTTGTTAGAAAGATTCGTAACTTACAATGAGGTTTTTTCAGAATATTTAAAGACAATCAAAATTATTGAGCGTGGTGAAGCACTTCGTTATGAAACCTATGGGCGTTTGATTGATAACTATATTCGAAATATCAAACAATTCATTAAATTGTGCAATTCATATTTGGCTAAGTACAAATTAGAAAACAGTTTAGTGGCTGAAAAACTTAATAATTACTTTTTGGACTTGATGGGGGCAATCAGTTGTATGGATCCGGAAAGTGAAACAGTCGACCACGGTAGTTTAGAGTTGGCTCAATCTCGAATTAAGGAACGACAAACAGAATTTATCAATTCAATTAACTTTTTCATCAAATAAAGGCGGTAACGTCTTTTTTTTATGCCATAATTTTAGTAATCTTATTAATAATGGAGGAACGTCTATGATTTGGAAAAAAGTAACAGTCGCTATTCCTAATGATTTCGATCCTGAAATTATTTCGGATGTATTTATGCGTGTCGGTGCCAATGGTACTGAAATGGTCGATGATGAAGACCAATCAATCAAAACAAAGATCAATTCTTATTTTGATGAAAACAATTATAATGAAGCAATTTTAAATAATTTGAAGACTCAATTAAAAAAATTACCTGAATTTGGCTTTGATATTACTGGTGTAGAAGTTTCAGTCAGTGAACTTGACGACAGCAGTTGGGAAAATGAATGGAAACAATACTATCATCCAGTGAAAATCAGTCGTTATTTGACGGTTGTTCCTAATTGGGTCGACTATCAACCAAGTCATTCAGATGAACACATTGTTGTAATGGATCCGGGTAAGTCTTTTGGTACGGGAACTCATCCAACAACGTATTCTTGTATGCAAGCTTTGGAATTGATTCTAGGCGATGCAAAGTCCTTGTATGATGTTGGTACTGGTTCTGGAATCCTTTCTATTCAAGCTCGTCAATTGGGCGTTAAAGACATAAAAGCTTTTGACCTTGACCCTGAAGCTGTTTTAGCTGCTAAAGAGAATATTAAGTTGAATCCAGGCTGTGAAGATATCGAAGTATTTGAGAATTCACTTCTAGATGGAGTCGATGGTAAAGTTGACGTTATCGTAGCGAATATTTTAGCTGATGTGATTCAACAATTTATTCCAGACATTGACCGTCATCTAAATAAGAACGGTTTTGTCGTCTTATCTGGTATCATTAATGAAAAGGAAGCGTTGATCACTAAACAAATGGAAGAGATTGGCTTTGTTGTCTTAGAAGCTTTCCATTTGAAAGGCTGGTCAACCTTAATTTGTAGAAGAAAAGAAGAGTTCGAGGCAGAAGATGGAGCAATACTTCGTTAAACAAGAAATTACTACTAATAATTTAATAATTGATGACCAAGAAATATTTCGTCATGCTATCAAAGTTTTACGTCACAATACAGGTGATGTGATTTATTTGGTCGATCCGAGTGAAAAGTTGTTTGAAGCAACGATTGCAAAAGTTGATACTGAAGAAAAACAATTCCAAGTTGACTTGAAACTGTTGGATTGGACAAGTACAGAGTTACCAATTGACGTAACCATTGCTTGTTCGTTGTCTAAGAAGGATAAAATCGAATGGATCACACAAAAATCAACTGAATTAGGTGCTAAAACGATTATTTTCTTCTCATCTAAGTATTCAATTATGAATTGGAAGAAAAACGTCATTGAAAAGAAGGTTTCTCGTCTGCAAGAAATCGCTAAAAATGCAGCCCAACAGTCAAAACGCCGGGTGATTCCAGAAGTCATCTATTTAAATTCTTTGAAGGATTTAGTTGATTACAAGAAAGAAACCAATTTAGTAGCTTATGAAGAATCTGCTAAACAAGGTGAAATGAGTCTTTTGGCTCAGACTTTAACTCAAAATCCTAAGTCGATTTTGTGTGCTTTTGGACCTGAAGGTGGTTTTGCACCAGATGAAATCGATTATTTGAATCAAAATGATTTTTTGTCTGTCGGTTTAGGACCAAGAATCATGCGAGCCGAAACAGCCCCCATGTACTTCTTATCAGTGCTATCATATAAGTATGAATTAACGGTAAAATGAGGAACGAATCGTGAAAAATATTTGGAACAAAGTTGAAAAATCAAAAACAACTTATATTGCATTAATCTCTATCATATTGGTTTTTATTATGCCAATACTATTTAATCTTTTCCATTTAGGAAGAACTAACCGCATCGTCTGGTTATTCTTCGTCATTAATATCTTATTTGCTGGCTTCATCGGTTGGTTCTCGAGAAAATATGAATTATCATTTTATAATTTAGTCATTTTTCCGGTTATCTTCGTGATCAGTGTCTTTGTTAAATATGGACGATATGGCTACTTTTTGGCAGGAATTTATTTAGTTTTAAGTATTTTAATTTATTTCTTATTTGAAAAAGAAAAATAAATGGTAAAATTTTGCTAAAGTAAGCATAATAGTAAGTAAAGAGAAGCACTCGATGAGTGCTTTTTATTGTAACGGGGTGAATATTTCTATGAAAAAAAATAATATGGACTATACGCCAGAACAGGTACTAGATATTTGTCGCGGCTATATGAATGATGAACACGTGGAGTTTGTGAATAAAGCTTATAATTTTGCGGCTTACGTACATAAAGAACAAAAGCGCGCTACGGGTGAGCCTTATATAATTCATCCTACACAAGTAGCCCAAATTTTGGCCTCGTTACATATGGACCCATACACGGTTGCTGCCGGTTATTTGCATGACGTGGTTGAAGATACCAACGTTACTTTAGGGGACGTCAAAGAATTATTTGGTGACCAAGTAGCAACGATTGTTGATGGCGTCACAAAAATCAGTAAGTACAAATACCATTCACATCAGGAATTATTAGCTGAAAATCACCGTAAAATGTTGTTAGCAACTGCTAAAGATTTACGTGTCATCATGGTCAAATTGGCTGATAGATTGCACAATATGAGAACTCTAAAGGCCTTACGTCCAGATAAGCAACGTCGAATTGCCAATGAAACTTTGGAAATCTATGCACCATTAGCTGACCGTTTAGGTATCAGTAAGATCAAGTGGGAACTAGAAGACCTTTCATTGCATTACATCAACCCACAACAGTATTACCGGATTGTTCATTTGATGAATAGTAAACGTGATCAGCGTGAAGCTTACATTGCCGAGGCTATCGATTACATCAAGAAAAATGTCGATGCTTTAGGAATCAAATACGACATTTACGGTCGTCCAAAGCATATTTATTCAATTTATAAGAAAATGCGTGACAAACATAAGCAATTTTCCGAATTGTACGATTTGCTGGCCATCCGAATCGTGGTTGACTCTGTCAAAGACTGTTACGCTGTTCTTGGTTCAATTCACTCTAAGTGGAAGCCAATTCCTGGTCGTTTCAAAGATTACATTGCGGTACCAAAGGCTAACGGCTATCAATCATTACATACGACTATCATCGGACCTGGTGGTCAACCACTAGAAGTTCAGATTAGAACTTTTGAGATGCATCGAGTTGCTGAATATGGTGTTGCTGCTCATTGGGCTTATAAGGAAGGTAATTTCGAGGGAGTTCACTTAGATGACAATGAACAAAAAATTGATGTCTTTCGTGAAATTTTGGAATTACAGGAAAACTCTGACAACGCTTCTGATTTCATGAAATCTGTCAAAGGTGAAATTTTCAATGATCGTGTCTATGTCTTTACCCCTCAAGGAGAAGTTATCGAATTGCCAAAGGGTGCCGTGACACTAGATTTTGCTTACCAAGTCCACACAGAAGTCGGTAACCACTCAATCGGTGCCAAAATCAATGGCAGAATGGTGCCTTTGAATTATCAACTAAAGAATGGCGATATCGTCGAAATGTTGACGAACTCTAATTCTCAACCAAGTCGTGACTGGGTCAACGTTGTCTTCACATCTAGAGCTAGAAATAAAATCAAGCGTTACTTTAGAACAAAAGATCGTGAAGAGAACATCGTTTTAGGTCGTGAAGCGGTTGAAAACGAATTTAAGAATCGTTCATTATCGAGTAAAAAATATCTTGATAAGAAGCATCTAGAAATTGCCATGAAGATTTTTAACTTTACGGATACAGATGAATTGTTCAATGCGGTCGGTTATGGGGAACTTTCGCCAATCAACGTGGTTCACAAGTTAGTTAGTGAAGATCCTGATCGCAAAAAAGAAGCTGAGAAAAAAGAGCTTGAAGAACAGGTCATTACTGATACTGAAGAAACTGCACAGCCTAAATCTGATAGTCCTAAGTTAAAGAAGGAACGTAATAACGGCAACAATAGTATTTCTGTTCAAGGAATTGATAACTTATTGATTCGTTTAGCAAAATGCTGCAACCCAATTCCTGGAGACAAGATTGTCGGATATATTACTAAAGGTCGTGGTTTAACAATTCATCGGGCTGATTGTCCTAATGTTCAGAGTGAAGAAGCTAAGCGTCGTTTTATCGATGTCAGCTGGGATAATGTCACTAAGGAAAAACGCTATACAGCAGAATTGGACGTTTATGCTTTCAACCGGAATGGTTTGATCAATGAAGTTTTACAAGTAATTAATTCGAATACAAATACTTTAAACAATGTTATCGGTCGTTTGGATAAAGAAAAGATGGCTATCATTCACGTAAGTATTGGTGTTAATAATAAGGAACATTTGGATAGCATTATTTCTAAATTGAAGAATATTCCTAACGTATATGAAATAAAGAGGACGGTAGCTTAGTTTATGAAAGTAGTAATACAACGAGTATCGGAAGCTAAAGTTTCTGTTGATGAAAAGACACTTGGTCAAATTGATCAAGGTCTTTGTTTGTTAATAGCTTTTGCTGATGAGGATACTGAAGAAACACTCGAGTACATGGCACGGAAGATTGCCAATATGCGCATCTTTTCTGATGCTGATGATAAAATGAATTTATCAATTAAAGATGTCGATGGAAAAATCCTATCTATTTCGCAATTTACTTTGTATGCAGATACGAAGCACGGAAATCGTCCTAGTTTCACTGGAGCCGGCAATTTTGAAGCTTCTAGTCGCAAGTATGATCATTTTAATGAATTGCTAAGAGGATACGATTTAACTGTTGAAACTGGCGAATTTGGAGCTGATATGCAAGTATCACTAACCAATGACGGACCAGTAACTATTTTAATGGAGAGATAAGATGAAAAGTATTGTTTGGGACTTTGATGATACGATTGCTAACAGTTACCCAGGGATCGTCTCGGCGACACAAAAATCCCTGCGCGAAAACTTTGGCATTAGTTTATCAAAGGATACAATTTTTAAAGAATCTAAAAAGACTTCTGTTCGTAAATTTGTAACAGGGTTATTAGGGGATCAAGATGACGTTGAACAGGCAGTCAAAGTTTTTTATGCCTCTTATTATCGTTATGAAAAAGAATACCATGACAAGATAACCTTGATACCGCACGTCTTAAAAGAGTTAAAGTACTGTGATAGTAAGCATTATATCCAATTTATCATTACACATCGTGATCAATCGATTTATGATTTGGCTAAGACGCTTGGTATTGAGCATTTTTTCAAAGAAATTATCAGTGTTGAAGACGGCCATAAGAGAAAACCGGATTCAGAAATGCTGAACTATTTAATTAAGAAGTACGGTTTAAATAAAGACGACTTGTGGGTCATAGGTGACCGAAAAATTGATGTCGACTTTGGACAAAGCGTTGGTGCACATACAATTCTTTTTAATTCTGAAAATGTTGACTTTGAATATGAACATAAGGTTAGCGATATTACTGAGATCGAACAAATTATCTAAATGTGATATGATTATGACCTTACAAGAATAATTGAGGAAAATAAATGGATAATAAACTAGTAAAACTAACTTATGACCAAATTGTAGCGATACATTTGGCAATCAATGAAAGTGAAGAAATTACTTTAAGCGAGAAACGTTTGCAAAGTAATCTAAACTTTTTGAATCAATTTGAAGATTTGCAATGGTATGCCACACATTTGGTATGTACGATGATTGTTGATGATATCTTTGAAACTGACAATGAAGTAACTACTGTAGCTGTGTTGGATTATTTCTTGCACCAAAATGGTTATGGACTTGATATGACTAAAGATGTTGATAGAACAACATTACATGGCTTGATTAAGACAATCAAAGAGTCTGATAAACTAGAAAAAGACGATTTACAAAATATTCGTGGCGTTTTGTCCACTTGTATTCATCCAGTAAGTGCTGATTAATTTCAGTGCTTTTTTTTTCGGAATAAATTTGCTTAAAGTATCCAAAAAAGTTTAGTATTAAAAATGTATTTTTTTTATGAGAGAGGCAAAATTATGAAAAGTAAACATAATATTTTGACACTCTTTGCGACCAGTTTCATGTCGTTCATGCAGTTATTGGATGCTTCAATCGTCAATGTTGCGATTCCTAGCCTGACAAAAGATTTACATGTACCAATGAACCGAGCCGAATGGATCGTGTCAGTTTATTTAATTATGATTTGTATGCTGCTGTTATTTTGGGGAAGAATGGCAGATCAAATCGGATATATTAAGATTTTTCAGATGGGGACAGTATTTTTTACATTAGGTTCATTGATTTGTGCCTTAAGTCCAAGCCTATACTTATTGTTGATAGGACGTGTTGTCCAAGGATTTGGAGCTAGTATGAGTATGGCCACGAATATTGGAATCATTGCGATGATTTTTCCGATGCATCAACGTGGGCGTGCCTATGGAATTAACAGTATTATTGCTCAATTAGGTAATATTTCTGGACCAGGCTTGGGAGGCTTGATTTTAGGAGTTTTATCTTGGCATTGGATTTTTATTATAAATATTCCAATTGGAATTATTGTTTATATTTATGGACGATTCATGTTTCCAAAAGAAAAACGTCGTTCTAAAGCAATTGCTTATGATTGGACTGGTTTAGTCACGTATTCGATAGCAATTGCCACGTTCTTTATTAGTATCTTTATGGGACAAGATATTGGTTTTGGTAATAGGAATGTTTGGTTGATATTTATTGTTAGTTTAGTCTTCTGGTTATTCTTCTTCTATGTTGAAAATCATAAGGAGGAACCATTGATCAATTTGAAGATATTCAAGATATCTCGATTAACTTTAAGTTTAGTGAGTGCTTTGATCGTCTTTTCAATTGGTTATTACGCTAATGTAATTATGCCGTTTTATTTAACTAATTTCCGTTCACTAAGTACTTCATTAACGGGATTGATCATGATGGCAATTCCATTTGCTAACGTGATTGCGGCACCGATTGCAGGTTATTTCACTGATAAATACAATGCAGCTAGTGTTTCAATTTTTAACTTGTTCATCTATGCAATACCAATTGTTTTCTTGACTTTAATATCTGGTAAAGAAAATTTAGTTATCTTTACGTTCATGTTGCTGTTCTTAGGAGTCGGTAATGGTGGCTTTCAAAATAATCCAATGATCATGGGTTATGCACCTCAGGAATATCAAGGAATTGCCGGTAGTTTAGCAGCTTTGTTTAGAAATCTTGGGATGGGTATTGGTGTCAGTATAGCGACAACTAGCTTGTATTCAGGGATGAGTTTTAAAGCTGGCAAACAGATTGCATATTATCCAACAAGTCATCCAAGCTGGTTTTTAAATGGGATGCATTTTGCTTATTTGACAGCCTTAGGCTTGTTGATTTTGGCAATAGTTTTAGTTTATTCAATTCATAAAATAGATAAAAAAGAAGCTCTAAGTAAGAGATAAAATCTTACTCAGAACTTCTTTTTTATTTAAAGTATTCTTTCAAGCCATTAGTTACATCAGTCGCAACTTGTTGTTTATATTTAGCTGAATTGATGTATTTATAATCAGATTTGGAATTGATATAGCCTAGTTCGATTAAGACAGATGGTTGACTGTTATAGTGCAAGACGTAAAGGTCTTTTTGAGCAGTACCACGGTTGCCAATGGAGAGACTCTTTAGCTGACTATTTAAGTCATCGGCCAATTCGCCATCTTTATTTTTATTGTAGTAGTAAGTTGTCAAACCAGAACCGGCATTTGCTTGGGCACTGGAGTCAAAGTGCAAACTGATAAATGCGTCGGCTTGAATCTTACTAGACAAACGAGCTCTTTGACCAAGTGACTTACTGTCATCGCCTGATCTAGTTAAGACTACACGTGCACCAGTTTTTTCAAGTTGTTGCTTGATAGCTTTGGCGTAGGCGAGGGTAAAGTTCTTTTCATAGGTATTCTTCTTGGATTCAGCACCGGAATCATCGCCACCGTGTCCAGGATCAATTACGATCGTGGCTTCAGAAATATTAGTAGCAGCGGATTTAACGGCACTCTTAGTACCGGAAATAGTTACGACCCAACTAGCAATGTATCCAACTGAACCATCGGAATCACGAACTTTATACCATTTACCATCTTTACCAAGATAATCAAATTGTTTGCCGACTTTAGCCGTCTTTACAACACGACCATTTTGATTAGGCTCAATCCTTAACTTGGTACTAGGTTGGGTAACGGTAACTTTTTTAATATCGTTGTCGGATGAATTAGCAGAGTCAGAAGCGTTAGTTGAACCTGATGTCTTATCGGTACCTTGAATAAAGCTTGATTTGACCCAACCAGCAGTACCACTATACAAGATTTGTGTCCAGTCTTGTTCTTGATACATGATTGTGACTTTTTGCGATTGTTCAATTGTACCTAGAACGTCACTATTGGCATCGGCATTCTTGAAGACAGTCGTATTGGGAACCTTGACGATTCCAACTTTATTGGTTGCCGAACTAACTTCCGTGTTATCGATCAACCAGCTGGCGACCCAGCCAATTTTATCTCCAGATAATCTTACTTGATACCATTTATTCTTTTCGTCTAGGATGGCTAGTTTGTCACCCTTTTTAACTTGGCCCATATTGGCGTAGGAAAGACCGGGCCCAACACGAACATTGACGGAGTCAGACTGAACGACAACAGCATTGGCACTTGCTAAAGCCACTGTCGACCAACTAGACAAGGCGAGTAATAACAAAATGGCAAGAAGAATCCGGTTCTTCATAAAAAAAGTTTTTATTTTTTTCATTTGACTGATTCCTTTGCTGTCTAATTACTGACAATTGTATATCCTTATTTTACTGAATAATAGTTCAACTTGAAAGAATATAATGATATTTTATTCCCAAAACTTGACATTTCTCATGTTTTTGGTAGTTTATATGTATATTGCAAATCAAATGAGATTGTTTTACAGAGAGTCTGGCTGCTGAGAACAGATGACAATTATTTGTGTGACGTTACTAAATCGTTTGGCAGGCGTTAACTGCAGCAACAAAACTAGGTGGTACCGTGCAAAAATGCACCCTTGTCTTATTTGGACAAGGGTGTTTTTTATTTTAAGGAGGATTTTATGCGTTATCAAAAACCAAAGGGGACCATGGATATTTTGCCTGGCGAATCAAGCAAATGGCAATACGTGGAATCTATCGCAGCTGATACATTTAATAAGTATCGTTTTTCAGAAATTAGAACACCAATCTTTGAATCATACGACGTCTTTGAAAGATCATCAGGTGACACATCTGATATTGTTTCTAAAGAAATGTATGATTTTCACGACAAAGGTGACCGACACATTGCTTTAAGACCAGAAGGAACAGCCGGAGTCGTTAGAGCTTTCGTAGAAAATAAACTTTATGGTCCAGAACAAATCAAGCCATACAAAGTTTGGTACAAGGGACCAATGTTTAGATATGAACGCCCTCAATCAGGTCGTCAACGTCAATTCCACCAAATCGGAGTTGAAGCTTTTGGTTCTGATTCACCAGAATTAGACGCTGAAATTATTTCAGTTGGTTTGGAATTCTTGAATCGTTTGGGTATTAAAAATTTGAAGGTTGCTTTGAATACTCTAGGTGATCCAGAATCACGTGCTGCTTATCACAAAGCTTTGGTCGACTATTTCACACCATTTAAAGATCAACTAAGTGATGATTCAAAGGTTCGTTTGGAAAAGAATCCTTTGCGAATTTTGGATAGTAAAGATGCTGGCGATAAGAAAATCGTTGCTAATGCACCTTCAATCTTGGACTACTTGAATGAAGCTTCAGAACAACGTTTTGAGTATCTCAAGGGTCTTTTGGATGACTTGGATATCAATTACGAAGTGGATTCAACAATGGTTCGTGGACTTGATTATTATAACCACACAATTTTTGAATTCATGGTAACTGATCCAGCCTTTGACAATAAAGAAATTACTGTCTTGGCTGGTGGTAGATACAATGGCTTAGTTGAAGAACTAGGTGGACCACAAACCCCTGGTATTGGTTTTGGATTAGGTGTTGAACGTTTAATGCTTCTTCTTAAAGATGAAGATTTACCTATTCAAAATGGTTTGGACGTTTACTTGGTCACTATTGGTGAAAAAGCTGAACGTGCCTCAGTCAAAATTTTATCTGACTTACGTAAAGCTGGATTTAGTGCAGACAAAGATTATCTTCAAAGAAAAATTAAAGCTCAATTCAAGACAGCTAATAATTTGAATGCTAAGTATACTGTAACTATTGGTGACAGTGAATTAGAAAACAAGACTGCTAACGTTAAGAATATGGAAACTACTGAACAAGTTAGTGTTTCATTGGATAACTTAGCCGAAGAATTGAAAAAAATCGAGGGATAAACATGGAAGAAAGAACAGATTATTGTGGCAACATTACTGAAAAATATGTTGGCCAAAAAGTATCTTTAGATGGTTGGGTTCAACGCCGTCGTGATTTAGGTGGATTGGTCTTCGTCGACCTTAGAGATTACAAAGGCATCGTACAGTTAGTTTTCAATACTGATCACCAAGATGTCTTAGATATCGCTGAAACATTGCGTTCAGAATACGTTATTAATGTTTTGGGTACTGTTAGACTTCGTGGTGAAGGTGCTACTAACGACGACATGACAACTGGTAAAGTTGAAGTTGTTGTTGAAAAAGTTGAAATCCTTAACAAATCATTGACACCACCATTTGAAATCAAAGATGGTATCGACTCTTCAGAAGAAACAAAATTAAAGTATCGTTACCTTGATTTACGTAGACCTGAAATGCAAAAAGCTATCAGAACACGTGCTCAAATCAAGCATTCAGTTAACGAATACTTGTACGAAAATGGTTTTATCGATATTGAAACACCAAACCTAACACCATCAACACCAGAAGGTGCTCGTGATTACTTAGTACCTTCACGTGTTTATCCTGGACGTTTCTTCGCACTTCCACAATCACCACAATTGTTCAAGCAACTATTGATGGTTGGTGGATTTGACCGTTACTTCCAATTGGCTCACTGTTTCCGTGATGAAGATCTTCGTGGTGACCGTCAACCAGAATTTACTCAAATTGACCTTGAAACTAGTTTCATGAACCAAAAAGAAATTCAAACTGTTACTGAAGGCCTTATTGCTCGTGTTATGAAGGATGAAAAGGGTATCGAAGTTAAGACTCCATTCCCAAGAATCAACTGGGATGACGCTATGCACCGCTTTGGTTCTGATAAGCCTGATGTTCGTTTCGGTATGGAACTACAAAACTTAAACGATGTCTTCAAAGATACAGAATTCAAAGTCTTCAAGGGAACTATCGATAATGGTGGTCAAGTTAAGGCTATCGTTGTTAAAGATGGTGCTGACAAGTACTCAAGAAAGAATATTGAAAGCTATCAAGAGTACATCAAGCGTTTTGGTGCCAAAGGACTAGCTTGGGCTAAGTTCAATGACAACGAATTGACTGGTGGTGTATCTAAGTTCATCAAGGCTCAAGAAGCACAATTAGTTTCAACACTTGGTCTTGAAAACAATGACTTACTATTATTCGTTGCTGATAATAAGAAGGTTGTTGCTGACTCATTAGGTTACTTGAGAAAAGCTATTGCTAAGGAACAAAACTTGTATGATCCTAAAGAATTTGCCTTTATCTGGGTCGTAAATTGGCCATTGTTCGAATATGATGAAGGAATCCAAAGATGGACTGCTGCTCACCATCCATTTACAATGCCAAATGAAGAAGATGTTCATTATCTAGATGATGGTGAAGATCCTCACAAAGCTTATGCTCAAAGTTACGATATCGTTCTAAACGGTTACGAACTTGGTGGTGGTTCAATCCGTATTCACGACTACAAGATTCAAGAAAAGATGCTTAAAGCTTTGAACTTTACCAAAGAAAAAGCTTATGAACAATTTGGCTTCCTATTGGATGCTTTGCAATACGGTTGTCCTCCACATGGTGGTTTGGCTATTGGTTTGGATAGATTTGCTATGTTACTATCAGGCAAAGACAATATCCGTGACGTGATTGCATTCCCTAAAAATTCAAACGCCACAGAACCAATGACACACGCTCCACTTGAAGTTTCAAAACAACAATTAGATGATCTTGGAATTGAAGTTAGCAAGAAAGACTAATTAATTAGATGATATTTAAAAACAGTTTTATCAGGGATGTATTTTACCTCTGATAGAACTGTTTTTTTATGGAATTTAAATTAAATTAAAATTAGAAAACAATTTAAATTGTGCACAATTGAGCATGGCTATCACTTGAGACTGTAAGTTTATGAGCAGAGTGGTGGAATTAATATTCGAAAAGTTTATACTAGTTAATATAAATTCAGAAGGAGTGATTTTATGTCAAACGAATACAAGAAGGATTTAACTGACTTAAATGATGAGGAGTACCAAGTAACTCAACATGCTGCCACAGAACGTCCTTTTAGTGGAAAGTACGATGATTTCTACAAAAAGGGTATCTATGTTGATATTACTAGTGGTGAACCACTATTTTCTTCAGCTAAAAAATACGATGCTGGTTGCGGTTGGCCATCATTTAGTGAACCAATTGCTAAATTAAAGCAAAAACGTGATACCAGATTAAGTCGTGAAAGAACTGAAGTTAGAAGTGAATCAGCTGACTCTCATTTGGGCCACGTCTTTACTGATGGACCAGAAGAATTGGGTGGATTGAGATATTGTATCAATTCAGCTGCTTTAAAATTCATTCCTTATGATGAAATGGACGAAAAAGGCTACTCAGATTACAAAAAATACGTTGACGAAGGAGATGCTGACTAGTGGCTAAAGAAACTGCTATTTTTGCTGGAGGTTGTTTCTGGTGCATGGTTAAGCCATTTGATGAACAACCAGGAATCATTTCAGTTGTGTCTGGATATTGTGGCGGTCACGTCGATAATCCAACTTACGAACAAGTTTGTACCGAAACTACTGGTCATGCTGAATCTGTAGAGATCACTTTTGATAATGATGTGATTTCTTATCAAGATTTAGTTGAAATTTATTGGCAAGTGGCTGATCCAACTGATGCTATGGGTCAATTTCAAGATCGTGGCGATAGTTATCGTCCAGTAATCTTTTACCAAAATGAAACTCAAAAAGAAGTTGCTGAAGCATCTAAAAAGAAACTAGCTGAGTCAGGAGAATTTAGTGACCCTATCGTAACTAAAATTCAGCCTGCTACTAAGTTTTGGCCTGCTGAGGACTACCACCAAGACTTCTACAAAAAGAATCCTTTACGCTTTGAAATGGAAGAGAGCGGCGGTCGAGCAGAATATATCAAAAATCATCGTAAATAGCTCGAAAAAGTCTGAAAATACTAGGATTTGTGCTAATATGTTGTAAGTAACTTAAGACAATTAGGAGAAATTTTAGTATGGGTGAATTAGATAAGCTGATCGAAAGGCATCAGTACTTATCCAAAATTTCAGTAGCATTTCTATATTCCATCGCGGTATCTGTAGCGGTTAACATGTTTTGGACACCGGGTGGAATTTATGGTTCAGGAGTAACTGGTGCTGCGCAATTAATTTCAACAATTTCACATCGGTGGTTTCCATTCGACATTTCAACAGCGATTATGTACTTCGCATTGAATGCACCGTTATTCGTACTTTCTTGGCGAAAAATTGATCACAAGTTTACCATTTTTACGGTTATTGCGGTTGCTTTAGCCAGTACGATGATGCACTTGTTACCACCAGTCAAGATTACAGCTGATCCTTTAGTCTGTGCCATTTTTGGTGCGGTAGCTAACGGTTTTGGTACAGGAATGGCTTTGAGAAACGGTATTTCCACTGGTGGAATTGATATTTTAGGAATCATTTTGCGTAAAAAAACCGGTAAGAGTGTTGGTACGATCAACATCATGTTCAATGTGTTTATCGTTGCTTGCGCGGGATTCTTATTCGGTTGGGTCCACGCTTTGTACAGTGCGGTCAGTATCTTCATCAACGGACAAGTTATTGATATGATTTATAACAAGGATCAAAAACTGCAAGTTATGATTGTTACTTCTAAACCTAAAAACGTTATTACACAAATTCAAAATGAAATGAGACGTGGTATTACTATCGTTCATGACGCTGAAGGTGCTTATAAACATGAAGAGAAGACGATTCTTTTCACAGTTATCTCACGTTCGGAATTGCATGATTTAAGTACGGCAATGTCGTTGTCTGATCCGCATGCTTTCGTTAGTGTTACGGATACGGTCAAAGTCATGGGTAGGTTTTATCAAGCTCATATTTACTAAAGCGAGGTCAAAAGGCTTCGCTTTTTTGTATGCTATACTTTATTTGATTTTTAAATATGGAGGGATACGGATGATAATTGGTTCACATGTGGCGATGAAGGCCCCTAAAATGCTTGCAGGCTCTGCTAAGGAAGCTCATAGTTATGGTGCTAATGCGATGATGATTTTTACTGGTGCTCCTCAAAATACTCGTCGTAAAGATGTTTCGGAGATGAATATACCTGAAGGTCAACGTCTATTGGAGATGTATGGCATTAAAAATATTATCGGTCATGCGCCTTATATTATTAATTTAGGAAATACTTTAAAACCTGATAAATTAGAATTTGGCATCGATTTTATGCGTGGTGAGATCAAACGTTGCGATGCTTTAGGAATTCAGGCACTTAGTTTTCACCCCGGTGCTCATTTAAAACAAGGACCTGACGTTGCTTTGAAACAAATTGGTCAAGCTTTGAACGAAATAATTGATCCTAATCAAAAGGTTTCAATTGCAATTGAGACGATGGCCGGTAAAGGTACTGAAGTGGGAACAAGTTTCGAACAAATCGCTCAAATTTTTGATAATTGTGCGCAAAACGATAAATTGTCTGTCACAATGGATACTTGTCACATGAGTGATGCTGGTTATGATGTCAAAAACGATTTTGATGGTGTATTGAATGAATTTGATCATATTATTGGTTTGGAGAACCTATCAGTTATTCATCTAAACGATTCCAAGAATGAACGTGGTTCACATAAAGACCGCCATGAAGACATCGGTTTTGGTACGATTGGTTTTGATGCTTTGAGTTATGTGGCTCACCACCCACAATTGAAGAATATTCCTAAAATTATGGAAACTCCATATGTTAAACGGGATGAAAACGACAAAAAGGGAATTGCTCCATTTAAGCCAGAAATTGAAATGCTTTTGGCTAATAAATTTGACCCAGAAATGAAAGAAAAACTAATTAATGCATAGAAAAAAAGAGTCCGATTCCACAAGGGCTTCTTTTTTAAGTTAGGTTAGTTTAGGATTCCGTCCTCCATAGCAAAGAAAATTTGGCTGGAACGTAGTGGGCACGATTTTGAGCTTTTGCATAAACCAAGTGCGCAAAATCTCAAAACTCGGCCTTATTCTAAGCAACAAGTTGCTAAGAATAATCTCACTATTGAGCCAATTTTCTTTGCCATTCCGGACTGAATAGTGATTTTCAATTTTTATAGAATCAAACAAATAAGCATCTATTCAGATAATGGTAGCCACATTAATTGACTATATCTGAATAGATGCTATTTTTAATTTTGAGTTGTTTAAAATAAATAATAAAAAACGTTTTCCCGTCGGGAGTGGCAGCTTTGTGGATGCTCAGTACTGAAATTTCACTTAGCAATTTATTGCTTAGTGAAAGGTCAATCTTGGAGATGATCCCCGGTTCTGGAATTAGCTTCAAGTTGCGCCCAGTACGTTCCAGCGTCCACAAAGCAGAACGGACGACGACATCTAGCAGTAACCTAACTTAAGAAAGAACCCCCACAAGAATCGAGCTCTTTTTTATAAAAAATTGAAGAGTTATCCTTTTTTATAACCGTCGAAATGTAAAATTTCCATGATAATTGCGGCTGTCTCTTCAATCGATCTGTCGGCAACATTAATAACTGGGCAACCTAATTTTTTGTATAATTTATTAGAGTAATCAAGTTCTTTTTGGATTTCGTCTTCTTCAGAATAAGTTGTGTTGGCACTTAAACCGTAGGCAATCATTCTTTGACTGCGGATTTTACTCAAAACGTTGATATCATTAGTTAAACCGACAATTTTTTTAGGATCGACTTCCCATAATTCGTCAGGAATGCCAGTCACAGGGCTTAGAGGTAAATTGGCTACCTTGATGTTTTTATTAGCTAAATAAAGTGAGAGTGGCGTTTTTGAGGTTCTAGAGATACCTAAAAGAACAAGGTCAGCTTCCAAGAACCCTTTAGGATTTTGACCATCATCATTGCTGACAGTGAATTCCATTGCTGAGATCATATCAAAGTAATCTTGATCAAGTTCATGGATAAGGCCTTTTTTACGAATGGGCTTTTGTTTAGTCATTTGTGAGAAAGTACCAATTATCGGATTTAAGATATCGTAGTAGACGATACCGTTATCTTGACAAAATTCATTAATAACTTTACAAGTTTCCTTTGAAACAATTGTGTGCAAAACGACGGCTTTCTTTTCTTTGGCCTTTGATAAGATGTTATCTAGCTGTTCATCTTTTTTGATAAAAGGATACTTCGTGTAAGTGGTATCCATTTCTGGAAATTGAATGAAAGCTGCTTTTGCAACTCTTAAAGCGGTTTCTCCAACGCCATCGGACAATACAAAAACGTCTAATTTCTGTGTCATAATAAATTCCTCCAAAAAAATGTAAAAAATTATTTGAACATTATCTTCTTTTTGTTATAATAACATATGAACTGCTAGAGCAATAGACAGTTACGTTAGAAATCGGAAGGAGGGATTATCATATGGCAAAAACCGTCGTTCGTGAAAACGAGTCGCTTGATGATGCTCTTCGTCGATTCAAACGTTCCGTTTCAAAGAGTGGTACTCTTCAAGAATATAGAAAACGTGAGTTTTACGAAAAGCCAAGTGTCAAGAGAAAGTTAAAATCTGAGGCTGCCCGTAAGCGCAACAAGAAACGTCGTTAATAGATAGTTTCGAAAGGTTAAAACAATTTATTGTTTTAACCTTTTTTTTGTCAAAAAAATCGTTCAATGTGCTATCATTCAAACTAATAGGAAGGTTGGGTGTTTATTGGCAGAAAAAATTGAACAAATAAAAGAAAGCATTCAAATCAAAAATCCTCAAGATGCAATTAATCTTTTTGGAGTCAATGATAGTAATTTGCATTTAATTGAGGAAGGACTCGATGTCCAAATTCATGCATTTGGTGATCGCTTAGATGTAACGGGTGTAGATGGTAATGTTCATCAAGCCCTAGCATTATTAAAGAAATTGATTGAATTAGCTCAAACAGGTATAAGTTTAGGTGCAGCTGATGTTGTCAGTGGAATGAAGATGGTTGAACGTGGTACCTTGGAATATTTTGGTGATTTATACAAAGATGAGTTATTGAAAGATTTTAGTGGCAAACCCGTTCGTGTAAGAAACTTTGGTCAGAAGCAATACGTTAATGCTATCAATCATAATGATATTACTTTTGGAATTGGACCAGCTGGTACTGGTAAAACTTATTTGGCTGTTGTTATGGCTGTGGCTGCTTTAAAACAAGGCCGTGTTAAAAGAATTATTTTAACTCGTCCAGCAGTTGAAGCAGGTGAGAGTCTGGGTTTTCTACCAGGTGATTTAAAAGAAAAGGTTGATCCTTATATGAGACCAATTTATGATGCTTTGTATGCAATTTATGGAGCTGACCACACGAGTCGCCTGCTTGAACGAGGCGTGATTGAAGTGGCTCCCTTAGCTTACATGAGAGGACGTACTTTGGATGAGGCCTTTGTTATCTTGGATGAAGCCCAAAACACTACTAGAGAGCAAATGAAGATGTTCTTGACGCGTTTAGGCTTTGATTCGAAGATGATTGTTAATGGTGATATTTCACAAATTGATTTACCGGGTCATCAAAGAAGTGGTCTGATTCAAGCACAATCAATTTTGAAAGATTTACCACATATTGGCTTTGTAAACTTCAGTTCGGCAGATGTTGTAAGACATCCAGTTGTCGCTGAAATTATTGATGCTTATGAAGATTCAGATAAAACTAAAAAATAACTATTGGGGATTATTATGGACTTAGAGATTTACAATGATGATAATTTGATTGACCAAGCTAGAGAAAATTGGGTCAAAGATATCGTTCAATTTGCTTTTAACAAGTTAAAACTGAAAGATAGTACTCAATTATCGATTCATTTTGTTACTAAAGATAAAATACATGAAATCAATAAAAAATATCGTGATACTGACCGAGCAACTGATGTTATCAGTTTTGCTATTAATGATGGTGAAGATTCTTTAGATTATCTAGAAGCTCAAATTCCTGATTTGCCAGTTGACTTAGGTGATTTGTTTATCAGTGTTGAAATCGTTGCTGAACATGCCAAGGAGTATGAGCATTCATTTGATCGTGAATTAGGCTACACGATTGTTCACGGTATTTTGCACTTAAACGGCTATGATCATATTAAAAAAGAAGACGAAAAAGTCATGATTGGACTTCAAGAAGAAATTCTTAGTGCCTATGGTTTAAAAAAATAATTTTAGAAAATAATTTAAAGGGATATAAGGCTTAGCTTTATATTCTTTTTCTTTGGTTTTACTTTGAGGTTTAAATGATTTCTAGTATTATAATTAGTAATTGGAAAATACAAAACGACTGAGAAATCAGTAATAAGGATATGGAAAAATTATGGAAAAAAACTTTAAATCAGGATTTGTTGCCATCGTTGGTCGTCCTAATGTCGGTAAATCAACTTTTATGAATCGAATTATTAAGGAACAAATTGCAATTACTTCACCAAAGGCTCAAACAACTAGAAATAAGATTCAAGGTATTTATACCGATAATGAACGTCAAATTATCTTTTTGGATACACCTGGTATTCACAAGCCTCATAATGATTTAGATCAATATATGGATAAAGCCGCCATTTCAGCGCTTAAAGAAGTCGATGCAGTGCTTTTCATGACTGAAGCTGGTGAACAAGCGGGACCTGGGGATAAGTTCATTATTGAAGAATTGAAGAAAGTTAAAGCTCCAGTCTTCTTGATTCTAAATAAAATTGACTTGATCAATCCAGATGAAATGGCACCACAAATTGATGAATACAAAGATTTGATGGATTTTGCTGAAATTATTCCGATTTCAGCTACAAACGGTAATAATGTTGAAGATTTGATTGATTCTTTGACAAAAGCTTTGCCAGTTGGCCCACAATATTACGCGGATGATCAAATTACTGACCATCCTGAGTACTTTATTGTCGGCGAATTGATCCGTGAAAAGATTCTAGAGGACACTCGTGATGAAATTCCTCATTCAATTGCGGTGGTGGTTGAATCCATGAATCAACGTTCAGAAGCGGGTAAACTTCAGATAGAAGCTTATATTTATGTTGAACGTGATAGTCAAAAGCCAATTGTTATTGGTAAAGGTGGCTCAATGCTAAAGAATATCGGTATTGGTTCAAGAATTAAGATCGAACATTTATTAGGTGAAAAGGTCAATTTGAAACTTTGGGTTCGTGTTAAGAAAAACTGGCGTGATGATCCAGCATTCCTAGCAAGTGCAGGTTATTCATTGAAGGACTTGAATAGTTAATGGCTCAAGTTCCAACTAATTTTTTTGGTATTGTCGTTCGTAGGCAACGTTACAAGGAAAGGGATGCACTGGTTACCATTCTGACTAAGGAGTATGGATTCAAAACTTTTTTAGTTCGAGGAACCCAAACTGCTAAATCAAAGATTTCTGGAGCGGTGATTACTTTTTCCTATGGTGATTATTTGGGAGTCATCAAAAATGATGGCTTGTCTTATTTGAAGTCAGCTAGTAATATCAAGCAATTTGATGAAATCGTTCAAGATATCGAGTTGAACGCTTATGCGACTTTTTTATTTGATTTGTATCATGAAGCTTTTGTCGACGACCCAGTACCAGATTCGTGGTACCGGATGTTGTTTAAAGCTCTACTATATATTGAAAATGGCTATGATGCCCAAATTATTGTCAATATCATGCAGATGAAACTGTTGACTGCCTTTGGAGTAGCTCCCAATATGGACAGTTGTGTTGTCGGTGGTGAGACTGAAGGTGTCTTTGATTTTTCAGTCTTGTTAGGTGGTATTATTTGTTCAAAGCATTTTGACGAAGATATTCATCGCTTGCATATTCCGAAACGAATCATTTATTTCTTGCGATTGTTTAGTAAAATTGATCTCTCGCAAGTAGGCCGAATTGAAATCAAAGAAAATAATAAAGATTTGATTCAGCACGCAATTGATGCGATTTATCTAGGAACGGTTGGTTATTATCCTAAAAGTAAAACTTTTATTGATAAAATGAAGCGAGTTCGTTTTTAGTAGATTGACAATTTTTACAAAAATGGTTATATTGATAAATGTTGAAACAGCGACGAAGAATAGTGAAAGCTTCGATTGAATTATGGCGTACGATTTAATTTGAATATAAAAGAGCAGGACTTAGTCCTGAATTAGGGTGGAACCGCGAATACTCGTCCCTTGCAGAAGTACCTTAGTGTACCTGCAAGGGATTTTTTTGTATCCATCCGAAGGGAGAAAAAATGGTCAAAAAATTAAATATACAAGATATGATTCTTACGCTCCAAAAGTTTTGGGGTAGTAAGGGCTGCATGTTGATGCAAGCTTATGATACAGAAAAGGGTGCTGGAACAATGAGCCCTTATACATTCCTTCGTGCTATTGGCCCTGAACCTTGGAATGCCGCATACGTTGAACCTTCAAGACGTCCCGCTGATGGTCGTTATGGTGAAAATCCTAACCGTTTATACCAACACCACCAATTCCAAGTAGTTATGAAACCAGCTCCAGAAAATATCCAAGAATATTACTTAGATTCACTTCGTGCTTTGGGAATTGAACCTTTGGAACATGATATTCGTTTCGTTGAAGATAACTGGGAAAACCCATCAATGGGTTGTGCCGGTGTTGGTTGGGAAGTTTGGCTTGACGGTATGGAAGTTTCACAATTTACATACTTCCAACAAGTCGGTGGACTTCAATGTCACCCAACAACTAGTGAAATTACATATGGTGTAGAACGTTTAGCATCATACATACAAGACGTTAACTCTGTTTATGATCTTGAATGGGGTGACGGCGTATTGTACGGTGATATTTTCAAAGAACCCGAATACGAACACTCAAAATACTCATTTGAAGAAAGCAATCAAGATATGCTATTCAAGTTCTTCGATGAATATGAAAAAGAAGCTAACCGTTTAATGGATCTAGGTTTGGTTCACCCAGCTTACGATTACATTTTGAAATGTTCACATACATTTAACTTACTAGATGCCAGAGGTGCTGTTTCTGTTACTGAACGTGCTGCCTTCTTGTCACGTATCAGAAAGATGGCTCACAAGGTTGCTAAGGCCTTCGTTGAAGAAAGAAAGAAGCGTGGCTTCCCACTTTTAGCAAATAGTGATGCAAAGGAGAAAGCAAATGACTAAAAATTACTTATTAGAAATTGGTTTGGAAGAAATGCCAGCTCATGTAGTAACTAAGAGTGTGAACCAATTTGCCCAAAGAGCTGAAAAATTCTTGAAAGAAAATCGTATTTCTTTTGATTCAATCGAAAAGTATTCAACTCCTAGACGTTTGACTATTTTGGTTAAAGGTATCGCTGAAAAACAAACTGATATTGACGTTAAAGCAAAAGGTCCTTCTAAGAAAATTGCTCAAGATGCTGACGGCAATTGGACTAAAGCTGCTCAAGGATTCGCTCGTGGACAGGGGATGACTGCCGACGATATTTTCTTTGAAGACCTCAAAGGTACTGAATATGCCTACATCCAAAAGCATGAAGATGGCCAAAAAGTTGAAGATGTTTTGAGCCACATGGATGAAGTTATCAAAGCTATCACATTCCCTACAAGAATGCGTTGGGGTTCATATGACTTTGAATATATCAGACCAATTCACTGGTTGGTATCATTATTGGATACTGAAGAAGTTCCTGTAAAGATCTTGGACGTTGTTTCTGGTCGTATCAGTCGCGGTCACAGATTCTTAGGTCAAGATGTTGAAATCGACGATGCTAAAAACTACGTTGAAAAATTGAAGTCACAATTTGTTATCGTTGATGCTAAAGCTCGTAAACAAATTATTTTTGACCAAATCGCAAAAATTGCTCAAGATAACGACTGGGATATCGATGTAGACCAAGACTTACTTGAAGAAGTTAACAATTTAGTTGAATATCCAACTACTTTCTATGGTTCATTCGACAAGAAATATCTTGAAATCCCTGACGAAGTTTTGATTACTTCAATGAAAGACAACCAAAGATATTTCTACGTTCGTGACCAAAAAGGCAACTTAGCTCCTTACTTTATTGGGGTTAGAAATGGTAACTCAGAACATATCGAAAACGTTATTCGTGGTAATGAGAAGGTTCTAGTAGCTCGTCTAGAAGATGCTGATTTCTTCTTCAAGGAAGATCAAAAGAAGACAATTGCTGACTACGTTGAAAAACTTAAATCAGTTAACTTCCACGTTAAGATCGGTACGATGTATGAAAAAATGGCTCGTGTGCACCAAATTGCTGACCATTTAGCTGATATTTTCCAATTCTCAGACACAGAAAGAAAAGATTTGCTCCGTGCTAGTGATATTTACAAGTTTGATCTTGTAACTAACATGGTTGATGAATTCTCTGAATTACAAGGTGTCATGGGTGAGAAGTATGCCGAAATCATGGGTGAGACAAAGGCTGTTGCTCAAGCAATTAGAGAACACTACATGCCAATCTCTTCAGAAGGTGCCTTGCCAGAAACTAAAGTTGGTGCTGCCTTAGCCATTGCTGACAAACTAGATTCAATCGAAACATTCTTTGCTGTTGATTTGATTCCTAGTGGTTCAAATGATCCTTATGCATTGCGTCGTCAAGCTTATGGTATCGTTAGAATCCTCAATCAATATCAATGGTCAATGAACTTAAATGACTTACAAGACTACTTGAAGGACAATGTAACAGTTCCTGAAAAACTAGACTTGAATGCTCATAAACAAGACGTGATTGACTTCATGATCGATCGTGTTCGTCAATTGTTGAAGCAAAACAAGATTAGAACTGACATCATCGATGCTGTTGCCGGTGGTTCAAACGTTGATGCTATCGAAATGATCAACGTTGCTCAAGTGCTTCAAAACCACGTTAATGATGATGACTTCAAGGTAGTTATGGAAGCTCTTGGCAGAATCGTTAACTTGTCTAAGAAAGCTAAGTTCGGATATTCCGATGATTTGTCTGTTGACGATTCACTATTTGAAAATCCATCTGAATCACAATTGAATCAACAAGTTGCTGCTATTAAAAATGACAATGCTGAAGATTTATTCAAACAACTTGCTGCTTTACGTCCTGTAATCGACTCATATTTTGATGAAAATATGATCATGGCTAAAGATGAAAAAGTTAAGAATAATCGTTTGACTCAATTAGTGATTGCAAATCACTTGATTGCTAACTTGGGTGATTTATCTAAGATTGTTACTAAATAACGAGTATAAAATATAAAAAATAAGATTGGTAATCGAATAGGATTATCAGTCTTATTTTTTTGAAAACAAATAACGATTAATTAAAATTTCTGAACAATTTTACCCAAGTTGTAATTTAGTAGACATTTTGGTTGAAAGTGTATATTGGCTGCTGTAATTAATTTTTTTATACTAGACATACGTTAGATATTGAACAATTGTTTGGTATTTGTTTTTAGCATAAGGAGTAAATTAACATGGCCTATATTGAAATGACAAATAGTTATAAGCGTTATGGTTCAGGAAGTTCAGAAATTGTTGCCAACAATGGAGTGACTTTTTCAATCGAAAAAGGAGAGCTTGCTATAATTTTAGGAACATCAGGAGCAGGTAAATCCACTGTTTTAAATATTTTAGGTGGAATGGATACAAATGATGAAGGCATAGTGAAAATCGATGGTCAAGAAATTTCAAAATTATCAAAAAAGGGTTTGACTACCTATCGTCGAAATGATGTGGGATTTGTTTTTCAATTTTACAATTTAGTTCCTAATTTAACAGCAAAAGAAAATGTTGAACTAGCTTCAGAAATTGTAACTGATTCATTGAATGCTGAAAGTGTTTTGAAAAAAGTTGGATTACAAGGTCGAATGAATAATTTTCCGGCTCAATTATCTGGAGGAGAACAACAGAGAGTCTCCATCGCACGAGCAGTCGCTAAGAAACCAAAAATTTTATTGTGTGATGAACCAACAGGAGCACTTGATTATAAAACTGGTAAGCAAGTACTTCAATTACTTCAAGATATGTGTAGAAAAAGTGGGGTAACAGTTGTGATAGTTACTCACAATGGAATGATTGCCCCTATTGCGGATAGAGTTATTCATATGCATGATGCAAAAGTAAATAAAATTGAAGTAAATCCTAATCCGTCAGATATTGCTGATATAGAATGGTAGGTGTTTATTTTAATGAAAAAGATACTTTTTAAAGATATACTCAATTCTATAAGAGATTCCAAAGGTCGATTTTTATCTATTTTCTTCTTAATTCTTTTAGGTACTTTTGCATATGTTGGATTAAAAGCAGCTGGTCCAGATATGAGAAGAACTGCTGATTCCTTTTCACAGAAAATGAATGTTGCAGATGAAAATATCATATCAACTTGGGGATTAAACAAAAGTGATCAAAAAAAGATCAATAGTACTGATGATGTTAAAAATGTTGAATATGGTTATTTCCAGGATAATGAAATTGCTGATACAACAAAATCATTGCGATTATTTTCCAAGCCTCAAAAGATATCTCAATACAATATAGAGAGCGGAAGACTTCCCAGAAATAATAGAGAAATTGCCTTAGACTACTCTCAAAAAAAGTCATATTCGCTTGGAAATAAAATTAAGTTCAACAAAGTAAAAGAAGATAATATTTTAAAGCAAAATAAATATACTATTGTGGGATTTGTTAAATCTAGTGAAAATACTGATGCCACAGATCTCGGATCTTCGACCACGGGAACAGGTACGCTGGATGGATATGGTGTACTTACAGCTGACAGTTTTAAATCAAAATTGTTTACGATTGCTAGAATGACGTTTAAAGATACTGCATCGTTAAATAAGACCAGTCAATTGTATAAAAATCGGCTAAAAAAACACGAAAAAGAAATAAAATCTACCATGAAGGTTCAAGCTAAAGAACGCTTGACGGTAACTAAAAAGAAACAACAAAAAAAGATTGATGATGGTTGGAGAAAAATTGCTAAGGCTCAAAACCAACTAACTAGTTCTAAAAATCAATTAATTAAAGCATCTTCTGATATAAGCAAGGGTAAAAAAGAAATTGAAGAAAATCAGGATGAGTTAAATTCAGCAGTTTCAAAAGGACAGGAAAAATTAAATAGTGGGATTCAACAAATTGCCTCAGGAAAAGAGGAAATTAAGAGTGCAAGAGAGGAACTAGCCGAAGCTCAAGCACAGTTGTCGCAAGGAAAAGATGAACTTCAATCAGATTGGCAAAAATTACTGAGTGCCAAACAAGAACTTGTCTCAGGAAAAGAGACCTTAGATGAAAGTCAAAAGGACCTTGTTGATGCCAATAAAGAAATCCAAGAGTTTGAAAATGAATTACTTACAGCAACTAAACAACTAAATACTGCAACTAAGAGTCTTGATGAAAAGCAACAGCAATTTGATCAAGCCCAAGCAGAAATTACTAATCAAAAAAACGTCTTAAAAAATTCTCAAAACCAAATTACGACGAGTCAAAATGAAATAAATAAAGAATCGTCGGCTTTAGAAAATGAGAAATCAAAGTATTCATCAGATGTTCGTGAATCAACCCAAGAACTTAGTAATGATTCAGCGGCTTTAAACGAGGCTAAGAATAATTTAAGTAAAACTAATGATGAAGTTACTGATTTAAGTCAACAGCTACAAGATGATAAAACTAAACAAAGTTCAACGACAATTGAACAATTGCAAAAGAATCTCCAAGCTGAAGAAAATACACAAAAGGATATAAAGACTAAAATAACTGTTCTTCAGCAAGAAAATACCAAGGATCAATCAAAGGCTGATGTAGCTAAAAAAGAATATCAGAGTTTTATAGAAAACAAATATACGCCTTCGATGTCTGTCATTGAAAAGAAACAAACAGAATTAACTGCGATGCAAACACAATTAAATCAATCAAAAGAAAAATTGGACTCATATCAGGCTACTTTAGATAATGAACAAAAGGAAATTAATTCCGGTCAACAAGAATTAATTCAAGAAAAAAATACTTTAGACCAAAGTCAAAATCTTTTAACTGAAAAAAATCAAGAATATCAAAATGGTCTAAAGCAGTATATCGAAGGAAAACGTTCATATAATAGCAATTTGCTCGATTACTTTAATGGGTTAAACGAGTGGATGGTTGGTTTTGAAACTTTAAAAAATGGATCAAAAGAATATCTTGAGAATTTAGAGAGTTATAAAAAAGGAAATAGTGAATTGAAGCAATCAGAAGCTGAATTGGCTGAAGGAAAGCAGACACTATTTCAAGAAAAAGAAAAGAATCAACAGAAAATTGATGCCGCTAACGTGGAATTGATGAATAGTGAAAAAGAGTATCAAGCTGATTTAGCAGAATTCAACAAACAGGAAGAAAAAGCAAATAAGAAAATAAATAAGAATAAGAGAAAACTAACTAAATCACAAAAGACTTTAACAAATTTGCAGGCACCAGTCTATTCCGTAGAAAATCATGAAGAAATGGATAGTGGTTATAAATCATTTGTAGATAGTTCTAGTCGTATTGATATACTTTCAAATATTTTTCCAGTTTTCTTGTTTGCAGTAGCCGCATTAGTAAGTTTAACTACGATGACACGCTTTGTAGAAGAAGAAAGATTAAATATCGGTATTTACAAAGCCTTAGGTTATAGCAATGGTGATGTAAAGAAAAAGTTTATCATTTATGGACTAGCTTCCAGTATTTTGGGAACTATTGCTGGTAGTATTTTGGGACATACGTTATTGCCTAAAGTAATTTATGATGTATATGCGGATGGAACTAGTTTTCCGGAAGTAGACTTAGCATTTTATCCAGGTTATACAATAATTGGTTTGACGGTTGCAATTCTTTGTACGGTTGTCTCTACCTATGTTGTAATAAGCAAAAATCTTAATGAAA
Organism: Companilactobacillus pabuli; assembly: GCF_014058425.1. NCBI lineage: Bacteria > Bacillati > Bacillota > Bacilli > Lactobacillales > Lactobacillaceae > Companilactobacillus > Companilactobacillus pabuli. The sequence continues at coordinate 1,116,323 of NZ_CP049366.1, read as the reverse complement.
ATCCGGCAGAACTTTTATTGCCTAAACCACCAAAGGAAGGTTCTAGAATTCTTTTGGAAAGAATTAGTCCTCTTTGGAAGAGAATGAGCTTTAATTATAAAATTACTGCAAGAAACTTATTTAGATACAAAAAGCGCATGTTCATGACGATATTTGGTGTTGCAGGTTGTATGGCTTTACTAATAACAGCATTCGGAATAAAAGATTCTATTTCTGGTATTACAGAGCGCCAATCACAACAGATACTTAAGTATGATTTACTTGTGTCAAAAGAAAATAGATTGAATAATCGGCAGGAAAAATCGATTAATTCATTAATGAATAATAAGAACATTAAATCTTCAGCTAATATTTTCTATCAAGAACTTACGAGTACCGCAGCAACAGATGGATCAACACAGTCGATTACATCTATTGTGACTGATGATTCGAAAAAGTTTGATCATTATATCTCGCTTAAAGATGCTAATAGTTTTAAATCATTACCTTTAACAAACAAGGGAATCGTGATTTCTAAAAAGTTAGCAAAGATTATGAATGTAAAAGTTGGCCAAAAAATAAAATTAAGGAATGAAAAAAATCAAATTTTTAAAGCTACAGTGTCGGGCATTACCGAGATGTATTTGGGACACTTTGCCTTTATGAATGGAAAAGCATATCAACATATTTTCCACAAACGATATCATCCAAATAGTTCTTTGGTTAAACTCAAATCTAATTCTAAAGCGTCAAAGAATGCAATGTCAGCTTTGTTCATGAAGAATAATGGTATTGATGGCGTTGTTCAATCAAATGATTCAGAGGATGGTTCAATTGCAGGATTAACACAAATTACTTTAATATTGGTCATTGGTGCATCATTATTGGCGTTGATTGTTATATATACGTTATCGAACATTAATGTTTCTGAAAGAATCCGTGAATTAAGTACGATTAAAGTTCTAGGATTTTATGATAATGAAGTAACAATGTATATCTACCGAGAAACAATCATCTTATCGATTTTAGGTATTTTAGTTGGAATGTTGGCAGGTGCAAAGTTGAGTGAATTTATTACTTCACTGTTGCCGACTGATGAAGTATTATTTGATACAACCGTTAGATGGACAAATTTTGGAATCTCAACTCTAATTACTATGGGAATTACTATTGGGTTGATGTTCATTGTTCACTTTAAAATTAAGAAAATTGATATGTTAGATGCATTGAAGTCCGTTGACTAGAAAAAGCCAGTAAACAGTTGTCTGTTTATTGGCTTTTTTGGTATATTTAAATATTAGTAATCATGCATTAGTTGAGTCAATATTTCAATCAATTCTTGGTCCTTAACTTCAATATTATCAAAGACCCAGTCGGAAATAACTCCAGTAAGTCCAGCAATAAAAAAACGAACTTCAATTTGATCTTGAATATTTTTAACTTCTAGTTGTTCTTGCTTCATTATTTTTTTAGTAAAAATCTTTTTAATCAGAAAGGCTAATTTGTTTTCATCGCCATTCTTATACAATATTTTAAAAATCATTTTATGTTTTGAAATATAGTTTATAAGACGAATAGCAATTTCATGAAAATCTTCCTCATGACTGTCGGGATAATTTAAATCAAAAATATTTTCTAAATCTGAAATTGTTTCAGCTATGATTTTATTTTGCAAGTCAAAAATATCAGTGTAGTGAATATAAAAGGTTCCACGACCGATATCAACCTTGTCAGTGATTTCTGAAATGGTAATTTTGTTGATTGGCTTTTGTTGTAATAGTTCCAAAAAAGCTTGTTTGATCGCGTTTTGTGTTTTTTTCGTACGTCTATCCAAATGAGGCTCCTCCTCAATAAAAGATAATAATTAATTTTTATTTTAATAAACATTTGTTAATAAGACAACATTTGTTTATTAGAGAATTTTATAAAGATAATGAAAATAGTGCTTTTATAGTGACTTTTATTTATAACCGTGTATAATGAATAGTTGACAAGTGACTAGTGGTCCCAGTTTGCACTTTTTGTGGGAGCACTTTTTTATTTACTAGTCGCTGGTGGTTAAGATCGTAAATGATTTTAACATCTATTAAGCAGGAGGTGACGGCCATGGCAACACGGATTCCTCAGGAATTCATTGATGAAGTTACCTCGAAAACTAATATCGTCGATGTTATTAGCAAGTACGTGCAATTAAAAAAATCAGGTAAGAATTTGTTTGGACTTTGCCCGTTTCATGAAGAACGAACTCCTTCGTTTTCAGTTGCAGAGGACAAGCAAATTTTTCACTGCTTTAGTTGTGGTCGCGGGGGTAATGTCTTCAAATTCATTATGGAAATGGAAAATAAATCTTTTCCAGAAGCCGTAATTGAGGTTGCCCAAATGGGTAACATTCCTGTCCCTGACCAGTACGAAGCTAAGAACAATCAATACCAAAATTCTGATAGCCAAACTCTTTTGAAAATGTACGCTGATGCAGCTAAGCTATACAGCCACATTTTATTGAAAACAGAGAATGGCTCCAATGCTTTGAAATATTTAAGAAATCGTCAATTAGATGATGACTTGATTCAAACCTTTGGTATCGGCTATGCACCAAATAATAACAACCTTTTGTTACAGTTTTTCAAGGATCGAGATATCAGTGAAGATATTTTGAGAAAATCGGGACTGTTTGCTCAAAATCAAGAAGGAGAACTGTTTGACCGTTTTCGGGATCGAGTAATGATTCCAATTACAGACGAGTCAGGCAATATCATTGCTTTCTCAGGACGTATTTTAGATAAAGAGGCTTCAACGGCTAAATATCTTAATAGTCCTGAAACGGAGATTTTTAACAAAAGTAAGACTTTGTTCAATTTGAACAATGCCAAAAAAGAGATTCGTGAAAAGAGCAATGTGATTCTGTTTGAAGGTTTTATGGATGTTATTAGTGCGTACAAAGCTGGTGTCACTAATGGTGTGGCTTCGATGGGTACTAGTTTGACAGATCAACAGTTATACGTTTTAAGTCGTCTGACTAATCAAATCAATATTTGTTACGATGGCGATGATCCTGGAGTTGAAGCTACTTATCGGGCTTTGACCCAACTGACTGATGAACGTTTTACTTATGGGGTTATCAGTATTCCAGATAAAAAGGATCCTGATGAATTCATTAAAAGTGAAGGTTCTGAGAAGTTTCAAAATTTAGCTAATAGTGTTCAAACGCCGATTTCCTTCATTTTGAATTACTTCAAACGTAACTACAATCTCAACAACGAACATGATCAGTTGGAATTTTTGGATCGGTCGTTAAAAGAGATCGTAAAATTACAATCGCCTGTTGAAGTTGATATGTATGTTGGCAAGGTTGCTGATGAGATGAATGTCTCGAAAGACGCTATCAATAAGGAATTGGATACATTACGTCGTCAAATTTCAATTCAAAAGCCAGCCAATAATTATAAAGACGTTCAACAACATGCTTTGGAAAAAGTCACCTCGAGTGTTCGACCCAAATATGATCGTCTAGAGAAATCGGAACGGTATTTGTTGTATTGGGCAATCAATTTCCCTGAGATCAGAATTAATCTAAAAGGTGATGGTTTCAAGTTCGTTCACCAAAATTATCAACGAATCTTTGATTCTTTATTGTCATATGCTGAGCAAAATGATGCAGCAGAGGAAATCAATATCTCTGATTTTATGAATGTTTTAGATAATGATGATAAGAATTTGTTGGCAGAACTTGAAATGATGAATATGCCAGTTGAATATAATGATCAAGAAATTGATGATTATATGAACAATATCAAGAATTCTGGATTGGAGTCGCAATTAAGTGACATCAATCAACAACTCAAAAAGGCGGCGATGGTCGGTGACAACAAATTGCAGTTAGAGTTAACGCAGCAATTGATTAAAGTAAGAAGAATCCTTAGCAATTAAGCATACTGGAGGAATAATATATGGCAACTAAGAAACCAGCAGTATCAGCAGTATCAAAAGAATTAAAAGCAGCAACTAAGAAACTTATCAAAGATCTTAAGAAAACTGGTAAGATCACTGAAGATGATCTTCAAGAAAAAATCATCAAACCTTATAAACTAAAGGGTGATGCTTTGACTAACTTCGTTAGTGAACTTGAAGATGTTGGTATCGGTGTTGTTGATGACAAAGGTAATCCTAGTAAATTAGCTCTTCTAAAGGAAAAGAAAGAAGAGAAAAAGACTAAGAAAAATGATACTACCGCACCAACTGATATCAAAGTAAACGACCCTGTTCGTATGTACTTAAAGGAAATCGGTCGTGTTCCATTGCTTAATGCTCAACAAGAAGTAGATCTTGCTTTGAAGATTGAACAAGGCGATGAAGTAGCTAAGCAAAAACTAGCTGAAGCTAACTTGCGTTTGGTTGTTTCTATTGCCAAGAGATATGTTGGACGTGGGATGCAATTCCTTGATTTGATTCAAGAAGGTAACATGGGTCTAATGAAGGCCGTTGAGAAGTTTGATTACCGTCTAGGATTCAAATTCTCAACTTACGCAACTTGGTGGATCAGACAGGCTATTACGCGTGCTATTGCTGACCAAGCTAGAACTATCCGTATTCCTGTTCACATGGTTGAAACTATCAACAAATTGATCAGAATCCAACGTCAATTGCTTCAAGATCTAGGCCGTGAACCACTTCCTGAAGAAATTGGTGCTGAAATGGACATGCCAACTGGTAAAGTTCGTGATATTCTAAAAATTGCTCAAGAACCAGTTTCCTTGGAAACACCTATTGGTGAAGAGGATGACTCACATCTTGGTGACTTCATTGAAGATTCAGATGCAACTAGTCCAGAAGATCACGCTTCATATGAATTGTTGAAGGAACAACTAGAAAATGTTTTGGATACTTTGACAGATCGTGAAGAAAATGTTTTACGTTTGCGTTTCGGATTAGACGATGGACGTACAAGAACACTTGAAGAAGTAGGTAAGGTATTTGGTGTTACTCGTGAAAGAATTCGTCAAATTGAAGCCAAAGCTTTGAGAAAATTACGTCATCCATCAAGATCAAAACAATTGAAGGATTTTCTAGAATAATTAAATTGGATCACCCTGTGGTGGTCCTTTTTTTATGTTTCACTTGTTTTTTTCAATATCATGCTAGATAAAATCAGACGTTTTTATAATTATGTTTCTGAAAATTGAGACTTTTGCTTTATATTTTTTCACGATTTGATTTACAATTAGTATATCTATTGTTTTGGAGGAAGTTATGTTAGATAAAAAGATTTACGATGAGATATTTTCCCATTCATTTACTATTCCTATTAAGGTTATTTTTTGGGACGGAAAAGAAAAAAATTATGGACCAGAAGGCAAGTCTGATATAACGGTTAAGTTTAATGACAAGGTTCCAATTTCTGAGGTTGTCAAACATGCTACCTTGACTCTTGGTGAGGCCTACATGGATAAAAAGATTGAGATTGAAGGTTCAATTCAAAAATTGATCACTTCAGCTTATACTCAGTCAGATAGTTTTATGTCTAGTTTGAAACTAAAGAAGTACATTCCTAAGTTCAATCACTCTGAAGAAGGAAATAAGAAGGAAATTCAAGAACATTACGATATTGGTAATGACTTTTATAAGTTATGGTTAGACAAGACAATGACTTATTCAGCCGCTTATTTCAGAACTCCTGAGGATACTTTGGAACAAGCTCAAATGAACAAAGTACATCACATTTTGAATAAATTGAATACTAAACCTGGTGAAACTATTCTTGATATTGGTTGTGGCTGGGGAACAATGATGTTCACTGCTGCTAAAGAGTATGGTTTAAAAGCTAAGGGTGTTACTCTTAGTCAAGAACAATACGATTATGTAAACCAAAAGATTCAAGATGAAAATCTTTCAGATCAAATGGAAGTTATGCTAGAAGATTACCGTGAAGTTACTGAACAATTTGATCATGTGGTTTCAGTCGGTATGTTCGAACACGTTGGTAAGGATAATTTACCTGGTTATTTTGAAACTGTTAAGAAGAACTTAAAACCAAATGGTAATGCTTTGATTCATGGTATTACTGGTCAACACTATGGTGTCGGTGTCGATGCTTGGTTAGTTAAGTATATTTTCCCAGGTGGCTACATTCCTGATGTTAAGGAAAATGTTGGTCATATTTTGGATGCTGGACTTCAAATTGATGACTTAGAGCCACTACGTCGTCACTACCAAAAGACAGTTGAAATTTGGGATCGTAATTTTAACAAGGTCAAAGATCAAGTTAATGAAATGTACGGTGAAAGATTCGTACGTATGTGGGACTTGTATCTTCAAGCCTGTGCCGCTTCATTTGAAAGTGGTAATATTGATGTTATCCAATACTTGTTGACAAATGGTCCAAGTGGAACAGCTATGCCAATGACACGTGAATACATGACAGACTTAGATAAAAAGACTGCAGAATAGAGGTTAAAGTGACTTTACTTTCAAAGAGATTACAAGCCGTTTACCAAATGGTTGATAAAAATACTAGAGTAGCCGATATTGGCTCTGATCACGCATATTTACCCGTTGAATTACTTGAAACTAGTGTCGCTAGTTTTGCGATTGCTGGTGAGGTGGCTAAAGGTCCGATGTCACGTTCAAAAGCTGATGTGGAAAAATTTGGCTTGAGTGAAAAGATCGATGTTCGCTTGGGTGATGGTTTAGCTGTCATCAAAGAAAATGACAAAATTGATACCGTAGTAATTGCGGGTATGGGTGGAATTCTAATCAAAGATATTCTGACTCGCGCTACAGAAGAACAATTATCCAATGTAAAAACTTTAATTTTACAGCCAAATATTGGTGAACCGCTCGTACGTCACTGGTTGGTTGATAATAATTTTAAAATCGTTGATGAAGATATCGTTGCTGAAGAACATCATGTTTACGAAATTATTAAAGCCCAGAAAGTGAATAAGCCAGTTAGTTTAACTGAAGCACAATATTTGATGGGGCCAGTATTAATGCAAAAGAAGACCCCAACTTTTATTGCTAAATGGGAACATAAATTGAACAGTTTTAAAAAAGCAGTAGCCAATATGCACAATGCCAAAGTCATTGATCAAGATAAGATTGCGGCAATGAACCAAGATATTAAATATATTGAGGAGATACTATAATGGTTAAAGTTCAAGATGTTATCGAAAAAATTGAAGAAATTGCTCCATTATCAATCAAGATGGAGGGCGATCCCACTGGTTTTCAACTAGGTGATAGAAATCAAGAGATTCATCGAGTTATGACAACTTTGGATGTTCGTCCTAATGTGGTTCAAGAAGCAATCGATAAAAAGATTGATTTGATTGTGGCCCACCATCCGGTAATGTTTCGTGCTGCTCATAATTTAGATTTGGCTTCACCACAAAATAAAATGTATCGTGATCTATTAGCTAATAATATTTCAGTTTATGCCAGTCATACTAATTTGGACAAAGCACACAACGGTATGAACGATTGGTTAATGGAAGAATTAGGTTTAGAAAATGTTCGTTTCCTAGATGAAGATGATGATTATTCAATCGGTCGTATGGGAGAATTAACTGCACCAATGTCTCTAGTTGATTTTGCTAAAAAAGTTCGAGACGATTTCAATGTTTCAAATTTACGTTATGTGAAGTCAGATCTAGGACAACCAGTTCAAAAAGTTGCTGTTATCGGTGGCGATGCTGGAAAATTCTATCCAGAGGTCTTAAAAGCTGGTGCTGATACCTTTATTACTGGGGATGTTTATTACCACACAGCTCATGATATGATGGCTAATGGTTTGAATGTGATTGATCCGGGACATCATATTGAAGCAATCTTTATAAAAAAAATGGCTAATATTTTAAATGATTGGAAAAGGTCTAATAAAATCGATTTGGATATAGTACAATCAGATGTAGATACAGAACCATATAATTTTTTATAGGGAGCGTATAAAAATGACAATAAAGTATGAAAAATTGATTCCTCGTTTTTTGGAATATGTAAAGCAAAATACCCGTTCTGATGAATATTCAGAAACTGTTCCTTCAACCGAAAGGCAGACTGAATTTTTGAAGAGATTAGCTGAAGAGTTAATGGAAATCGGAATGAAAGATGTTAAAATTCGAAAAGTTGACTCATATTTGACAGCGGAATTGCCTTCAAATCTTGATAAAGATGTTCCAGTTTTGGGATTGATTTCTCACGTTGATACTGCTGACTTTAATTCAGAAAATATCAAACCAAAAATCGTCGAAAATTACGATGGCAAGAGTGTTATTAAGCTAGATGAAGCTGGTAAATACACACTTGACCCTGCAGTTTTCCCATCATTGAAGAAGTATGGTGGTCAAACATTGATCACTACTAGTGGTGATACATTGTTGGGATCAGATGATAAGTCTGGTGTCGCTGAAATTATGACTACAATGGAATATTTGATCAATCATCCAGAAATCAAGCATGGTAAGATTAAGATTGGACTAGGACCTGATGAGGAAATTGGTACTGGTGCTAAGAAGTTCGACGTCAAAGACTTTGGCGCTGACTTTGCATACACAGTTGATGGAGGTCCAGTTGGACAACTTGAATTTGAAACATTCTCAGCTGCTAGTCTAAAAGTTCATATCACTGGTAAAGATGTTCACCCATCTGGTGCCAAGGGAATCATGGTCAACTCAATGTTGATTGCTAACGAATTCCAAAGCATGTTGCCAGCTGATGAAGTTCCAGAAAAGACAGAAGGTCGTGAAGGATTCTACTTGCTTTGTGATGAACAGGGAACAATCGATCACACTGATATGTCTTATATCATTCGTGATTTTGAACGTGATGGTTTGGAAAGCCGTAAGAATAAGGTTACCGAAATCGTTAAGAAATTAAATGATAAATACGGTGCTGATACGGTAAAAATTGATATGGTCGATCAATATTACAACATGTATGAAGTTATGAAAGATCATATGGAAGTTGTTCATATTGCTGAACAGGCTATGAAGAATCTAGGTATTGAGCCTGACGAAGCCCCAGTGCGTGGTGGTACAGATGGTTCAACTATTTCATTTATGGGCTTGCCAACTCCTAATCTCTTTGCTGGTGGCGAGAATATGCACGGACGTTTTGAATATGTGGCTGAAGAGTCCATGGAAAAAGCTTGCGATGTAATTCTTGAAATCATCAAATTGAATAATGAACAAACTAAATAACCTTATTTAATAAAAAAGTAAATAATAGCATCTGTGCAGATGTTTTCCGAAACGGGGACTCTGAATAGATGCTATTTTTTTGTATTCAAAATCGATGACAATAAATGTTTTACGAAAACATAAACTCAATTCTTGATTACAAATGCAGACTGTAATAAGATTAAAGCAGACATTTTTATAGCGTCACGGATTCCTTAGTCCTTACTAGGTCAGAGGGGTTCGTGACGCTTTTTTTATGGGAAGTGAAATATTTGTTTCGAATTGTAATGCAACATACTCAAGGTAAGGCAAGATTGAGTTTCTTTTTGGCCCCCTTGATCATGTTAGGAGAAGTTTTTTGTGATTTACACCGACCTTGATGTCTAAAATTATTGATCAGGGTTTAGCTAAAGGCGATTTAGGATATGTAATCCATAACGCCTTATTAATGGTTATGTTTGCAATTTTAGGATTAGTTTTTGGCGGTAGTTGTGGTACTTTAGGAAGTTTTGCTTCTTTAAAAATGGGAGAGTCATTAAGAAGCCATCTTTTAGATGTAGCTTTAAATGATCGGCAACCAAAAAGTTTATCACCAGCTACGTTAATAACTAGAATTACTAACGATGTTACGCAAATGCAAAATCTGGTCATGATGGTAACGAGGGGCTTGGTACGTTCGCCGATGTTACTGTTTGGCGGAATTGTTATGTCAATCATCATCTGTCCCGATTTGGTACCGATACTAGGAATAATAATGCCTTTTTTGATTATCTTCTTAATAATTGTTGTTCGCAGAAGTATTCCCAAATATACACGAATGCAGCAATCAGTTGATGCTGTCAATCGTGTGATGCGAGAAAATCTCCAAGGTGCTAAGACGATTAAAGCATATGTTTTAGAAAATCATCAGTTGCAACGATTTACTGAACAAAATAAAAAATTGCAACAAAATAGTCAGGTAGCCTCGTTAGCTACGGTTATATTGTCACCAGTAATTCAATTGATGCTAAATATTGGCGTTATTATTGCTATTGGTTACGGTGGTAGTTTAGCAATCAGCAATACGATCAGTGATGGTCAGATTATTGCTTTTGTAAACTATATGATTCAAATTACAACCGCTATGATTCAAACTGTTAATATCATTACAGCTTTTTCACGAGCTATCACTAGTTCGAGTAGAGTTCAAGAGATTTTGAACCTAGAAAATAATGAACGAGTTGTTACGCAAGAAGAAAAAATGCCTTTGAAAAGTGATATTGAATTTAAAAATGTGAATTTTGGTTTTAATAACAGTAAACCAATTTTAAATGAAATTAATTTTAAAGTAGAGGACGGGCAATGGTTAGGAATCGTTGGAGAAACAGGGTCCGGAAAGAGTTCATTGATTAATCTTTTGACTCGAAAATACGATGACTATCAAGGTCAAATTAAAATTGGTGGCGTAGATATTAAGAAAATGTCATTAGAAGATTTGCACCGAAAAGTTGCCGTAGCTCTCCAAGACTCTTTTCTGTTTTCAGGGAATATTTTAGGTAATTTAACTTATGGTCAGCCTAGTGCCTCTGAAATTGCCTTAAAACAGGCTAGTCAAGCATCAATGAGCAGTGAATTTATCGGACAATTGCCTGATAAATATCAAACTCCAGTTGAACAAGCTGGAAAGAATTTCTCAGGTGGTCAACGTCAAAGACTAAATATTGCTCGTGCTTTGGTGATGCAGTCTGATGTTTTAGTATTGGATGATGCTACAAGTGCAGTCGATCAAACAACTAACGCTATGATCAAGCAAAGATTAGAGAAATTACGGCAAAATAAAACAACGTTGATTATTTCTCAGCGAGTAACTAATATTATGGACTGTGACAAAATCTTAGTTCTACAAGATGGACAAATAACAGCTTTGGGAACGCATCAACAATTGCTACAACAATCTCAATTTTATCGTCAATTGGTTCAGACACAGATGGGAGATGTTGATTTTGGACATGCATAAAAGGGCTCCGAGAAATATTCACCCACAAAAAGTTAATTTAGATAATTGGCAAAAAACTGTTAGAAGAATGTGGAATTACTTGTCAAATTATCGTTGGAAATTATTACTAGTATTTGGTTTAACAGTAGTAACAACAGCAGTTACCATCATCGGTAATCGCATGAATGGGATTATTGTTGATCAATATATTGATAAAAATCGCTTGCGAGCATTGATTGCAGTATGTATTTTCTTAGCGATTATTTATTTTATATCTAGTATTTTTACGTATTTTCAAAATTCAATCATTATCAAAGTTGCTCAAGCAACGAGTAATCAAATTAGACAGGATGTTTTTGGCAACTTACAACGTCTACCAATGAAATATTTTGATACTCATGACAATGGAGATATTATGAGTCGTTTGACTAATGATGTCGATAATATCAATACAGCTCTGATGCAAAGTTTTATCCAATTATTCACGGGTGTGATCAGTGTAATTGGAATGGGATTAGCAATGTTGATTTTGTCACCGGTACTTACGTTGATTGCTATTCTCAGTACAGTTGCGACGTATTTGTTTTCCAAAGGTATTGCTAAATTAACTCAAAAAGCCTTTTTGACTCAACAAGATTCATTAGGTAAGTTAAACACTCAAATTGAAGAAACCATTTCGGGTAAGCAAATAGTTCAATTATTTAATCACACGAATATTACTTTGAATGAATTTAATCGAGTAAATTCCCAGTACACTAAGGCGGCATTCAAAGCTCAAGCATTGTCTTCAATTATTGGTCCATTTAACAATATGACTAATAATATTGCCTATTTATTGATTACAGCTGTCGGCGCCATTTTGATTATTGGCGGTTTTGGTAATATTACCGTAGGAATTATCTTTACCTTCCTGATTTATTTGCGTAATTTTACTGGTCCCATAAATAATGTTTTAAACTTGATCAATACGTTACAGCTTTCTTTGGCAAGTGCTCAACGTGTTTTCCAGTTAATTGATGAAGAACCAGAAAAAGACAGTCAAGATTTTATAGATTTACCTAGTGCTATGGGACACGTAGAATTTGAAAATGTATATTTTGCTTATGATAAAAAAATGATTTTAAAAAATATTAATATAGTTGCTGATCCCGGAGAAGTGATTGCCTTAGTTGGTCCAACCGGAGCCGGGAAAACTACTATTATGAACTTATTGACTAATCTCTATCCCTTACAAAAGGGACGAGTTCTTTTGGACGGGCATGATGTGATTAAAATTAAACGACATGATTTGCGCCATTTAGTAACAGTCGTTCAACAAGAATCATTTCTATTCAATTTAAGTATTCGTGAAAATATCCGTTTGGGTAGGCCCAATGCTAGTGATGAAGAAGTTATAAGTGCGGCCAAGGCTGCTAATGCTGACAAATTTATTGAACAATTGCCTAATGGATATGAAACGATTTTGAGTGAAAATGCTAGTCAATTATCACAAGGTCAACGACAACTTTTGAGTATTGCTAGGGCCTTTATTGCCAAGTCTCCAGTCTTAGTTTTAGATGAAGCGACTGCCTCGATTGATAGTCAAACCGAAGTAGATGTTCAAAGAGCTATGACTGACTTGATGAAAGATAAAACTAGTTTTGTGATTGCTCATCGTCTGTCAACGATTAAAAATGCGGATAAAATTCTAGTAATTGATCATGGACAAATAATTGAAAAGGGTACGCATCAAGAATTATTAGCTAAACATGGATTTTATGCTCGAATGTATAATAGCCAATTCGATTAATCTAATAATCAGTATTTTCAAATGTTTTTGATTGTGAGATAATTTAACTACTTTTTAATAAGGGAGAAATAACTATGCCATTAGTACATATTGATTTGATTGCAGGCCGTTCAGAAGAACAATTGAGAGGAATGGTCAAAGATGTTACAGCTGCTATTGTTAAGAACACAGGTGCTCCTGCAGAACACGTTCATGTCGTTTTGAATGAAATGGAAAAAGAACATTACGCAGTTGGTGGCGTTTTGAAGAGCGACGAAAAATAAATTTGCTATTCCGGATTAGACAGTGATTCTATATCTTTATGACCAAACAAATAAGCATCAATTCAGACAAATAGTTAATCGACTATATCTGAATTGATGCTATTTTGATTTACTTGAGATAAATGATGGTAAATTGTATACAACTTATTTTAATTTATCTTATGTAACCTTGACGTATTTTTTTGACTAGTTCAAAATAAATTGGTCACTAATGGAAGGTGAATCATGTTAGAATCTGTTTTTCCCAATAAAGAATTAACTCAAGAACAACAAGCTGTTTTCAATCAAATCATGGAATTCAGTCAAAATAACTTACAATGCGGTAAAAAAGGTGTGTTTCAGTTAAATGGTGATGCTGGTACTGGTAAAAGTGTTATTTTAACGAAATTATTTTTAGAAATTGAAAAGAGACATCAAACTAATAATTACTTTTTGGTAAATCATCCTGAATTGTTGAAAGTTTATCAAGCAAATGCTGGTCAATTTAAAGTATTGCGAAAGAATCGTTTTTTGCGACCAACTAGTTTTATCAATACAATGCATAAAAAGCAGCAAACAGCTGATATAGTCGTAATTGACGAAGCACATTTGTTATTGAGTGAAAGTGATAACTACAATAATTTTCGTCAAAAAAATCAATTAGAAGAAATCATTAAATTAAGTAAAATCGTAATTTTAGTTTACGATCAACGACAAGTTTTGAAATTAAAAAGTTATTGGTCACAGTCATTGCTAGATAGAATTGTATCTGAACAAAAGGTACAATTTGGGCGTGCTACTTTGAAAACACAAATGCGAATGCAAGCACCCAAAAAAGTCGTTAATTGGATCGACAATTTAACAATCAATAATAGGTTATTGCCTTTGAAAGATAGTAATGAATATTTGACCATGGATACTGAGTATGATTTTCGAGTTTATGATGATGCCCAAAAGATGTATCAAGAATTAAAAAAGAAAAATGATGAACTGGGAGAGTGTCGAATCGTTGCTACAGCGGACTATCCATCGACTTTGGATGGTAAAAAGCATTTTGTCAACGAAGGGGAGTTTCACTTACCTTGGGATCAATATAACTATGATCAAACAACTTGGGCTCAAAAACCAGAAACAATTAATGAGATTGGTTCAATGTATACCGTACAAGGCTTTGATTTACAGTATGTGGCCGTTATTATTGGACCAACAGTGACTTATGCTGGGAATAATAAAGTTAAAATAGATGCGAAAAAATACGAGGATCGTGAGGCCTTTAAAAATCGACACGATTATGATTTGGAAAATATTGATCAAATCAAACGAGAATTGATACTTAATTCTATCAACATTTTGTTAAAACGAGGAATAAAAGGCTGTTTTGTTTATTTTCATGATGCTGAAATTTTTAAGACTTTGAAAAACCAATAGTAAAATATTGGCTTTTTTTGTAATTAGTTAGTATCAATAAATGTTTTACGAAAACATATATCAAAAAATCAAAAACAAAAAAGCGACCATCATACGATAATCGCTCAAAATAATAAACTATCAACACCGCTTATTGGTGTAATTTGATGTATTCTTTAACAGTTTTAAGTTCATCTGCAGTGGGTTCATACTCACCTGATTTTAAGTTGTGAACACGTTCAACCGATAGATGACTTTCAAAAGCAAATTGTGTATCAGTCATATCTTTATCTTTTTCGTACTGAATAATCATTTCGGAAATGTTTGGTTTATCCATAAAAATACCTCCAATAATATATAATTTTGATTTAAAAGACTGTCCATCTAGTTAGGGGCCAATAACGCCATTTGACTTCACCAATAACACTCTTTTTATTGATGAATCCAATAATACGACTATCCTTAGAAACAGTTCGATGATCTCCCATTACAAAATAGGTGCCCGCTGGAACTTTATTAGTCTTCTTAATTTTGTTTAGATAAGAACTACTGTATCGTTGTTGCCATTCAGGGGAGTTCTTAGCCAAGGAACTTAATGTGAAATTATAGGTATAACTATAAGGCTTGCCTGCATAAAGACTAGTATCTGGTTCTTTGACCTTTTTACCAGCATCAAGGAAGTCCTCTTTATATAGTTTACCATTAATATAAATTTTATTATTCTTAGAAACGACTGTATCTCCAGGTAAACCAATGATTCTCTTAATATAAAAAGTATTTGCTTCGTCGGGAGCTTTCAAAACGATCACATCTCCACGTGAAAGTTTTGAATGTCTAGTAGCAATTACTTTATCTCCATTTTCAAAGGTCGGCTGCATGGAGGGACCAGAAACCCTATCATTCGAGAGGATAAACTTAAAACCTAGGAAGAAGACAGCATAGATAGCAATTGTTAACGCAATGGTTTGCAACCAAAATTTCCAACCGCTCTCTTCGTCTTTTTTAGGCTGCCGTCTTTTATTATTTTCTGCCATATTTCACCTCGTACATGTACTACTTAAGATATTACACTTTTTCCAAATTATTGGAAATAATTGTCTTGTTTTCGTCAATAAAATTTAACTTTATTTGTAATAAAGTGTAAGGGCAGTACAACTCAATTACTTTAAGTTTACCGCTTTTTTTAGTAATATAGTCACAATTAAGTCGCAAATTATTCTGGGGGCAAAAAATGAATTATATAGATGGACTAAGACAAGATACAGCTCAGTTACCAAATGGCATGGTTTTTAATGCTCGCATCAAATTTATGGAGCGCATCTGCCAAGCCTTGTTAGATAAGAAATTACCACGTTATCATTTTCCGCAGTTACAATTGTCTGAAGATGAGATCAAAGCTTATATGGAAAATAACATTCAATTGGATGAAATTGAATATCAAGCTATGTCAGCACATTTAGAAGAATTTGACCATGATTTAGGTGAATTTAGAACGTACTTACAGACACGTTTTGGTTATTGGGCTACTATTACGCAAGACTTTGTAGAACAATTCCCAGAATTATTTCCTAATCAAGTCTTTTTGGAATTGATGGCCGGTAATGGTTATCTTTCTAAAGGGTTACGTGATTTAGGAGTGAAATCGTATTGTACCGATGATTTGAGTTGGGCAAAACATGACCAAACTGGTAACCAAAGAGTTACTGAGGTTGAGTCATTAGATGCCTTAGCGGCCTTAGAAAAATATGGCACGAATGTCGATACGGTCCTTCTAGCTTGGAGCCCTGATCGAGAAGATATCGACTATCGTATTTTACAAAAAATTCGGGAATTAAATATTAACTTCCTAGTTATTGGAGAAAAATATGGAGCTACCAATAGTAAAGAATTCTGGGATAATGCTGAATTGGTTGAAGATCCAAGGATTGATGAATTGAATAAATACTATTCCAGATATGATTTGGTACACGACCAAGTTTACTTAGTTAAATAATCATTCAAAAGGTTGGGGCAAAATTGTTCCAACCTTGTTTGGTTCTTTAGTGTAAAATAAGATACCAGTAAGATTAATTATTTAGGTGGTTTCAAATGAAAAAAATAATTTCTAGTATTGTTATCTTTTTGATAATCCTTTTAACTGGAGTTGCTATTTCTAAGAGCGATTCTATAAAATACAACAATACGATGAACCGACTAGGGATGAGTGATGATGCCTTAGTTTTAAAAACTAAATCGAAGAAAAACTTAATAACAGCTGTTTCTGAGTTGTCTAAGGAAAAAACTTCTAGTTATCAAATGATTTTCTTTGAAAAGAGTAATAGTGATATTGGTTACATTTATGGCCATAATAAATTTAATAAACTTCCTTTGACGAGTGGCCGTTATTTCTCGAAAGAAGATTTTACTTCTCAAATTCCATTTGCAGTTCAAGGTAAAACATCTGAAATTGAGGCTTATAAACCACAAAGTCAGGCCTACATCAAAATTGATAATCACTATATATCAGTAATTGGTAATACAGGTTTTGATGGTGCCAATATTTTAAATTCACAAACGTTGATTTCATTATCTCCTAATCAACCCAAATCTAAGTACCATTTGAATCAAGTTACTACAGTTATCGATGGTAATGCTTTATCCAACAAAGAGAGCTTGTCGAAGATCAAAAAGGTTCTACATGTTAAATCGACCCATAAATATGTCCCACAAACTGATGACTTTACTAATGTTGATGCTACTAATAATGGTGAGCTCTACATGGTCGGGATTGTCTTATTGTTCTTCTTGATCGTAGCAGTCGACTTCTACATTTTAGTGCCATTGAAATTTGATTTAGCTAGATCTCATTTAACCGGTGATTTAAAAAATAATTATCGAAATGGCTTGATGATTAGATATTTGATTTATACATTGATTCCGTATGCTCTTGGATTTACGGCGGTTCATTGGAAGATTGTTATCATCAGTCACAACACCTTCAATTTGTTCATGACGGTCTCGGTCTTGATTACAATTTTGATAGGTTTGTCACAAATATTCTTTACTAAACGGAGTGATCAGTAATAATGAAAGTCGATTTAAGTAATGACTTTAAAGAAAAATATCGTAATTTAATGGGGGATAGAGCCGAAAGATTATTTTCTGCTATTCAAGAAGATAGTCAAGATGCTTTTCGTTTGAATCCATTGAAGCCTAATTATCAAAATGTTGCTTATTCTTTGGATAATCCGATTGAATACAGTTCGATTGGTTATTATGGCGATATTGATGGTAATTCAATTGACCATATTTCTGGATATGTTTACAGTCAAGAACCTAGTGCCATGTACGTAACAGAAATTCTTGATCCCACTAAAGACGATAAAATTTTAGACTTGTGTGCTGCTCCTGGTAGTAAAACAACCTATATAGCTTCAAAAATGGCCTCTCAGGGGCTTTTAGTCAGCAACGAGATTAATTCTAAGCGTGCCAAAGTATTATCCTCTAACATTGAAAGAATGGGGATTACTAATACTGTTGTAACTAATAATTCTCCTAAAGATTTTGAAAAGAAATTCAATAATTATTTTGATAAAATTTTGGTTGACGCTCCATGTTCTGGCGAAGGAATGTTCAGAAAAGATCCCAAATCAACTCAATACTGGTCACTAGACTATGTTGAACAATGTGCCAACCGTCAGCAGCATATTTTAGATTCAACTTACAAATTGTTGGACAACGGTGGTACATTAGTTTATTCAACTTGTACTTTTTCTCCAGAAGAAAATGAACAAAATATTGATTGGTTCTTGAAAAAGTATCCTGACATGCATTTGGTTGAAGTTAAAAAGTATGCCGGTATGGAAGACGGTCGCCCAGAGTGGGGGAATAATAACCCTGAATTAAAGAAAGCTCTGCGAATGTTCCCTGATCAATTCAATGGTGAAGGCCATTTCATGTGCAAAATGGTTAAAGATGGTGAAAAAGCTGAACCAAAGGAACGCCAAATTAACACTGGTTTGAAAAAAGACGACCTTAAATTCGTGAATAAATTTGCCAAAACTAATTTAACTACCTTGTCTGAAAATAACTGGCTAAAAATTAATGACTTCTTATATCAAGCAGCTAGTTTGGATAATCGTTTCAAAGGATTGCATATTTTGCGCAATGGGTTAAGGCTTGGTGAATTCAAAAAAAATAGATTTGAGCCTGACATCGCATGGATGTTAGCACTCAAACCTAATGAATTAAAAACAGTTTTTGAATTGGATCAAGAACAATATGATAAATATTTACATGGTGAATCAGTGATTTTGAAGCAACGTCCGGATTTTGACAATAAATGGATTGGTCTTTCATTTGAAGGCAAGCTATTTAGTTGGGGACGTTACAGTAATCAGCAAATAAAAAACGTCTATCCAAAAGGATTAAGACGTTAGAAGTTAATATGACGTTGTTTCATATAATTAGTTAAGTTCCCGTCAAAAATGATGGGGGCTTTTTTTATATCCTCAATTGATTTAGCGCCGATAGCAGCCATGATCAATTTGAGTTGTTTGATAAATTCGGTGAAGAAAATTTCTGTTTCACCAAAAGAGTACTTCTGTAAGTGGTGTAAGACTAAACCTGACATGCCAACGCTAGTAGCACCCATACGTATAGCCTTAATGACATCCATTGGTGTTCTGATACCACCGGAAGCAAGGATATTTAGATTATTTTGGTAGCTTCTTGACTCCAAAAGTGATTCAACGGTTGAAAGAGAGAATCGATCTAGGTAGGTCAAGTCCAATTCATGATTGCGTTCACTCTCGATTTGGGCAAAGTCAGTACCACCGAAGCCTGAAATATCTACATTTTTAACACCAATATTGAATAATTGCGCAAGATTTTCTTGAGATATCCCAAAACCAACTTCCTTAACGATGACAGGAACAGTTACGGTATCAACAATTTCTTTAATGTGATCCATCCAAAAAAATTCTTGGTCTCCTTCTGGCATAGCTAATTCCTGTAAGGCATTAAGATGGATTTGTAATGCATCGGCTTTTAGAAGATCAATAGCAGCTTGTGCTTGTTGTGCATTGACTTTGGCCGAAACATTAGCAATTACAAAGCCATTTGGATTGTGCTCTCTTAAAGTAGTAAATGATGCCTTAGTTTCTTCTGGCAAACGTAAGTAAACGCCCATTGAGCCACTAGAAACAGGGATGTTCAATTTAGCCGCCAGTTGGGATAATTCAGTATTGAATTTATGAGACGGTCTAGAGCCACCTGTGATTGCATTAAAATAAATCGGCAACGACATTTTTCTACCTAAAAAATTTGTCGTTAGATCAATGTCGTTTACTTTTAATTCTGGTAGGGCATTATGAAGAAGGCGAACCCTGTCGAAATCGGCGAAGGATTCGTCTGTAAAAAATTTTTCAGCTAAGAAAAGATGTTCAACTTTGCGTTGCATTTGTGCATCTTGTTTAGGCATGAGCAATTGTGTCTCCAATTTTTAAGGTAAGAGGGGTAATTCCAACTTTTCGCCACTCTTTTTTCAATTCAGTTACATCAAGATCCATATCACTTAAAACGATTCCGCAATCGCCACCACCGGCACCGGAAGTCTTGGCTGAACCTCCAAGCTTTTCAGCAATATCGCAAAGTTTAGTGAGGAGTTCTGTTTCAATGTGAACATCACTAAATTCGGCTAAATCGGCTAATAGATTACGATACTTACTAAAAGTTTCTTTGACGAGATTAGAATTGTTAGTTTTAAATCCATCAATTAGTTTTTCAACATTTTGACGACTAGCATGAAGAAATTTTTGATATTTCTCGACTTTTTGAACTTTAGTCAAAGCAATTCGATCAACTAAAATAGATGTTGAAGCGGGAGAGCCTGTCCAACCAACTGTTAATTCTAGATTGTCAGGAAGATTTAAGCTTTGAATTTTTAATTCAGGCCAATCGAGTGACAAAATTTCGGTAATACTGTGGTTTCTTACCATATTAAAAATCCAGTTACGATCTGGTGAGTAGTAAGCAACAATGCCACCAAAAGCACTAGCGGCAATGTCACCCAGACTACCATTACCTTGAACCGATAGGTGAGAAATAGCTGAAATCTTGTAAATATCCATTGCTGACAAATCTAAGTGATAAAAATCGCCTAAAGTCTTTACGACGGCGACTGTGACAGCAGCTGATGATCCAAGACCAAATTTCTTGCCATCTGAGGAATCTAATTCACTAGTAACTAATAAATCATAATAACTTAATTTAGTTCCGCGCTCTAAAGCGTATTTTTCAACGAACTTGATAGCAGCCAAGATGTATTGCAATTGGCTCTCAGAATCATCGAAGACTAATTCCGTTCCCTGACGATTCCAGTGAATCAATTCTTTGTTGAGATTTTTAGATTGGATTGTTCCACCATTTTTAGCTTTGTTAATGGTAACAGTCACATATTTATTGACAGAAGTCAAAACTGCGGGAAATCCCGTTTCAACGACCGCATACTCCCCAGCTAAATATAATTTTCCAGGTGCTTTTCCTGTAGACAAAAATATCATACCTTTCAATTTATATCAGATATATTCGATTCCGTGACCAATGTTGGCAACGACAGTCGTTACATTTGATAGTTGTTGTTCGATGTATGTTTGAACCCTTTGAATTGATTCTTTCGTACATATTATTTTAACATTTGGACCAGCATCAATTGTAGCATACGCGAAAATCCCTTTTTGACGAATTTCCTTAATTAATTGAATTATCCGAATTGTTTCTGGTGCAAAATAAGTGAACGAAGGATTAGCAGACAAGGTCAAAGCATGCATACTCATTGCATTGTGCTCGGAAATCTCTCCGATTTTTTGTAAATCTTTTTGAGCAATTGCTTGCTTAATTTCTTTTATCTCTGAAGACACAAGTGTAACCCAATTTGAGTAAAAAGGGGAGGTTTTTACACTATTTTCCATGCCGACAGTTGAAGAAACCTTCTTACTATGTTGATTGATCACAACCGATAGTAAGGTTAAGTCAATGTCTGGGGTTTCGTCAATAGGCACGGCAAAAGAAGACTCATTATCAAAACCAGCATTCCATTCGACGAAACCACCGTAGATTGAACGACTAGCAGAACCTGAGCCATTTCTAGCCAAAATTGAAAGTTGTTTTTTATCAAGATTTAATTGTTTAGTTTCATTGATAGCACCGGCTAAAGCAGCAAAGCCAGAGGCAGACGAAGCAAAACCAGCCGAAGTTGGAACGTGATTGGTAGTTTTGATCTGAAAATGCTCGTCAAATGAATACATTTGTCTGACGGTATCTAAATAATTACGAATCCTTTTACTTTCTGCATCATTTAACAATTGATCATTTAATGTGATGATGTCTTTATCATTATCGATAGTTGTAGCAAGCGTATCAGTATAAAATCTGTCTAAAGTCAGTGACAAACTATTTGTGTAGGGAAGTTTAAGCTGTTTATTTTTTTTGCCCCAATATTTAATTAAGGCAATGTTTGTATAGGCGCGTGCTGTTCTAGTCAATTTCTGAATCCTCCGCGTAAATTGATAGTGGTTGAATCCAAGTTTGTTCCGCTCCATTTTTAACGAGAGCTTTTTGAATCATTTGGGCATTAGTCAAATTACGGGCTAAGCAAATAATGCAGCCACCACGACCACCACCAGTGATTTTACTACCCAATGAACCAGCATGATTTGCTGCATCGATTAGTTTATCGGTTTTGGGAATGGCTAAATTCAACTTAGTTAAGATTTCATTGGCTAAAGAAAATACCAAACCTAATTGCTTCAAGTTGCCTTGATTTAGATATTTATTTGCATCGGCAGCATAATCGCCTAATTGTTTCAAGTATGCACCAACGACTTTAGTGTTTTCATCGTACATTTTTTTTACGTCAGCGACGGTTTCTTTAGTTTTGCCTTTAACGCCAGAATCCGCAATTACGATGAAACCTTCTGAATTGAATGTAAAGGCTTTGGGAGCTTCATCCTTACTGAATTTAATCGGATATTCAGAACTAACCGTTAAAGCATCTAAACCGCTGGCTTTACCATGCGTGACAGTTTCTGATTTGTTAACGTAGTTTAATAATGTCTGATGATCAAGTTCTTGATCAAAGAAGTCAAAAAAAGCTCTAGTGATAGCACAGGCGATAGCAGCTGAAGAACCCATTCCACGTTCGATAGGCAAACCACTGTCGATACTGATCGTGTAATTGACGTGTTCAGTATTCATTTTGTTATCTAGTAGACCAATTAAGTATTTAACTCCAGCTAAAGAGTCTGGAATTTGGTCGATTTTTCCAGCATAGTACTTGGAGATCAAAGAATTGTTCTCACTTTGTTTTATTTTTACGATCACAGGTGTACTTAACAATGGGATAGCAAATGCAGGGTAGCCATAAACTACCGCATGTTCTCCCATAATTATCGTTTTTCCGTGACTTTTTCCTATTCCTTTAAGCACATGCTCACCTCAGTTTCTCTAAGTATTTATTTTATACATCTATTGTGATGATTTCCACTTTATGGCAGTTAACTATGATAAAATTTTTGCGGGTGAATAAATATGACATTAAATTTTGTATTAGGTAAGAACCAATTTGACCATCATCAAAAAATGATGGAATTATTTAATGAAGATTTTCAAAAAGATCCAGAGGGACAATTCTTTTTCTTAGTTCCCAATCACATAAAATTCGAGTCCGAAGTCAATATTCTCAAGTCATTTGGTAATGATGACGATGAATTGATTGCTACAAATAATGTCCAAACTTTCTCGTTCTCACGTTTAGCTTGGTATTTTTTGCGTGACAGTGGTGAGTATAACTTAGAAAGCTTAACGCAAACTAAAGCAGCTATGTTATTAAAAGAAATCGTTCAAACGCACAAAAAAGATTTGAAAATTTTTTCAGGAATGATTGATAAACCTGGATTTTTAGATCAAATGATTTCTCAATTCAATGAGTTTATGAACGGACAAGTTCAACCAGAAGATATTGAATTAGTCTTGAATGATAACGGACAAGATGTTTTTGCCGATAAAATTCAGGAATTAAATTTAATTTATACAGCTTATTTGGAACAAATCCAAAATTATAATACTAATGATTTTCAATTGAATGCTTTGGCTGATTATTTGAATACCAAGATTAAGACAAGTCATTATCACTTTTATATTGAAGGCTTTTCATCATTCACAGCCACAGAATTAAATTTAGTAAAATCATTGATGATTAACAGTGGCAATCTTGACGTGTCATTAGTCTTAGAAAAATCAAATACGAACGATCCAGCCGATTTTTATTACCGTGCTGATTCGACTTACCAGCAATTGATTGATTTTGCCAAACAGCAGCAGATTGCCAGTAAAGAGTACTTTGCACAAAATCCAAGAATTAGTCCTGATTTAGCAAAACTGGAAGACTATTGGATTCAGTCTAGTGGCGTAGGAAATATCAAAGATTCAATTTTTGATGATAAGCGCTCCGTTCAGGTGTGGAGATGTACTGATAAACAAACTGAGATCTCTGCAGTTAGTTCATACATCCGACAAATGGTAGCTCGTCAAGGTTATCGTTACAACGACTTTTTGATTTTAGCACGTAATTTATCAGAGTATAGTTCCTTTATTGAATCATTCATGGAAAATAATGAAGTACCTTATTTCATCGATTTGCAAAAGAAAATGGCTAATCATCCGTTTAAACGTTTGGTTGACCTTTTATTTGCCGTTCACAACAAAGGGATGCAAGAAGACGATGTAATTAGTTTGTTAAGAACGGAACTATTGATTCCCGATGAATTCAAAGATGATTTATCAGCTTTTAGACAAGCTCTAGATTTAACAGAAAACTACGCTTTAGCTAATGGCACAACCAAGAAAAATTGGTTAGGCGCTGCCTTTAAACCTGATGTTCAACTAGATGAAAAAGTTGATGCTGAAAAAATCCATGAATATCAATTAATGAATGTCATTAAAAGTTTTATAAAATCAATTTACCAGCAATTAGACAAGTTTTTGGATCAAAAATTATCTTCACTTGAAAGTGCTACTGCCTTGTACGCTTTCTTAACTAAGAATCACGTTTTTGATGTCTTGTTAACTTGGCAGAAACAGGCAACTGAAGAACAAAATTTAACGTTAGCTAATCAACCAGAGCAAATTGTTAATTTGTTTAACCAAATCTTAGACGAATACGTAACTGTTTTTGGTGAAAAAGAATTTGAATCAGACGATTTCATCAGTATTTTGGATGCTGCCTTTGAAAACGCTACTTATTCTCAGATTCCTTCAACGCTTGATGCTGTAAGTATTTCTGAAATTGGAATGATTCAACCTAATAATCGTAAAATTACTTTTATTTTAGGTTCAACAACTGCCAATATGCCAGGAGCAACGGTCTCTAACAATCTGGTAACTGATGATGAACGTGGTTTTTTGAATAATAATTTGACCGATGGTAAGTATTTGAAAGAATCAGATGAAGTAATCAACAATGCGGAACCATATTTGCACGACATTTCATTTACAGCTAGTTCTCAACGCTTGATTTTTACTTATCCTAATTTGACAGAGGATAATAAGAAGCAAGAGTTATCCAGTTATGTCAAACGAATCAAAGACCATTTTAATTTGGAAATCGAAGACAAATTACTCAATCCAGCAACTGACGATTTAGAAGATAATCATATTTTGCAATACATTGGTTCAAAAGCTTCGACGCTGAATTACTTGATTAGGATTTCACGCAGTGCTTTGGATAAAAATGCTAATTTGCCAGATGCTTGGCAGTATGTTCGTAAGCAATTGTTAGGTCGTGATAAGGAAAACTCTGAATTTGCCTTGAGTTCGTTGAATTATCAAAATAAGCCCGTTGATCTAACTCCAGAAACGGTCAATGCTTTGTATGGCAAAAATATCAATGTTTCGATTTCTCAATTAGAGACTTTCTACAAAAATGAATACGAGTATTTTTTGAGATATGGTTTGCGTTTGTATCCTCGACAATTATTTGAGATAACGCCAGCTCAAACGGGCTCAGTATTTCACGCTGTTTTAGATAGCTTAGTCAAATACCTTAATAAGCATAATCAAAGATTGGCAGATTTTAATGATCAGGAGATAACCGCGTTAATTTCTGATTTATTTGAGGAACAAGCTAGTTTACCAGAAAATAAAATCTTCAAATCTTCTGCTCGAATGCTTTACATCTCTAATAAATTGCAAAGTACGTTAGTTCAATTAGTTAAAAATATGAGACAACAGTATCAACGCAATGGTTTTAACCCCAAACGTTCAGAAGTGACTTTTGGTCGAATCAATAATCAGCAAGATCTACCAGGCTTATCCTATGAACTGCCCGGAAATCATAAAATCAACGTCCGTGGAAAAATCGATCGAATCGATGAAATGCTTTTGCCAGAACAGGCGTTAGCTTACTTGACGATTATCGATTACAAGTCGAGTGGCAAAGACTTCAACTTCCCACAATTTTTAAATGGAATCACTATGCAGATGCCAACGTACATTCAAAGTTTGAATGACAATTTGGAACTATTTAAGGTAGACGACTCTGATGTGAAAGTTGGAGGAGCTTTATATGAGCACATTAGCAATCCTTTTATTCCGTTGAGTAAAAAACAAGTGCCGCTTGCTGAACAAATATTGGCTCAATTCAAGTTGCAAGGGATTTTACTAAATGATGAAGATTTGCTGGATAATTTTGATACGGAGGCTAGAACTTCCAAAAATGTAAGATCATCTAGGTCTCCGGTAGTCAGTTTTGGTAAAGACAATGTGATTTCTGATGATGATCTCTTTAAGATTCTTAATTATAATCGTCGTTTGATCAAAAATGCTGGCGAGAAAATTTATTCAGGAAAGCTAAATCTAAATCCTTATCGCTACAAAAAAGTTACCTATTTACAATACAGTGATTTTCGTCCAATTTTTGAATTTGATGCGATGTTACCAGAAAATGAGTATCACGATATTATCAATTACAACAAAAAAGACGTTCTAGAAAAAATCGGAGAAATTTTGGAGGAAGACAATGCCTAAGTGGACAAAAGATCAAGAAAAAGCAATTGAACATCGTGGACATGATATTTTGGTTTCAGCTGCGGCTGGTTCAGGGAAGACGACTATTTTAATTGAACGAATCTTGCGTGAATTGAAGAGCGATGAAGATGTTGATAATTTATTGGTAGCAACTTTTACCGAGGCTGCCGCACAAGAGATGAAAGATCGATTATTAAAAGCACTAAAAGAAGCTGTCAATCAAACTGACAATGCTGATGAAAAAAGACGTCTCCAAAAACAAATTTTTCGTATCCCAATGGCTAATATCAGTACCTTGCACGCATTTTGCTTGAGCGTCATCAAGAAGTTTTATTATGTAATCGATCTAGATCCCAATTTTCGCTTATTGAGTGATGACACTGAAAAGTCAATTATTCAAGAACAAGCTTATGATAATGTACGTAATAGTTATTATGACAAGGATGATTATAATTTCATCAATTTAACAAATAATTTTACTAATGACAAAACTGACGATGGTTTGAAAGATATTGTTTTTAAACTGTACGATTTTGCAATTACAACTAGTGACACAAAAGCTTACTTGGACGATTTGAGCAAAACATACGAATTTACAGATTCTTTCAGTCAAAGTGAATTTTATCAAAAGGAATTTTTGCCACAGATCAAGTTACGTCTAGATGAAATTCTGTTGACCGTTAAACAAGGTTTGGATTTAGCTGCCGTTGATGAATTAGCAGGAACGTATTTGGATGTTTTTAAAGAAGCTGAAGAAAGATTACAAAAAATCTATTCAGAATTATCGCAATACAATTACGACCAATTGCGTGAATTCTTTTATAATTTTAAATTTAAGAATAAAAAGCAACGAGTTACCAAAGCTGACAAAGAGGGAAAAGACCTCTCACTTATGAATGAAGCAGGGGATGTCAAGAAGACCCTTGACGATCAATTAAAGAGCCTTGTCACTGATTATTTCTTAAAGTCGGAAATTGGCGTCAACGAAGCCTTAAAAGTTGCTCAAGGTTTGGTTCAAAAATTAGTTGAAGTTGAATATAGCTTTATCAAGGAATTTCAAAAACTCAAAACTAATAGTCACGTTCTAGATTTCAATGATTTAGAGCATCGGGCAGTCGATATCTTGGAAGGTGAAGTCGACGGTCGCAAGATTGCTCAAGAATATTATCAAAATAAGTTTCATGAACTAATGATCGATGAATATCAAGATGTTAATGCCATGCAAGATAAAATCATTGATTTGTTGTCGTGTGAGAATAATCATCGCTTCATGGTAGGGGACATCAAACAATCAATTTATGGTTTTAGACAAGCAGCTCCTAGATTATTTACTGAAAAATATGAAGCATTCCAAAAAGATGATAATGATGACGAATTGATTCAACTATCAATGAACTTTCGTTCCTCAAAGGCGGTTGATGATTTCGTCAATAATATCTTCACAAAAATCTTTGATAAAAAAATTGGTGATATCGACTATGATGAAAAGTCAAAATTGATTACCGGAACTAATTTCCCCGATGCGGTCGATACAACTAATGAATTTGATGTTTATGTCGGTGATGAAGACGAGGAAATCACTAAACGTCAAACGTTGATCAGTGCCGCTGCTAAAAAAATTCAAACTCTGATAGATCAAGGATTTGAAATTTATGACAGCAAGATGAAAGCTGATACTGAAGCTGAAAAGATCCGTCCATTGAGATATTCGGATATCGCTATTTTGTCACGAGTTCGAGATAACAATACGGATATCATTTCTTATTTTTCTAAGGTAAATATTCCAGTTATGGTTAAGGATGCCCAAAATTATTTCCAGACGACGGAATTACAAATTATGATGTCGATGTTGAAATTGGTTGATAATCCTTACGAGGATATTCCTTTAGTTGCAGTTTTACGTTCGCCAATCGTTGGCTTGAATGAAGAAGAACTAGCTAAGATTCGTATAATTGACAAGCGTAATAGCTATTTTACGGCATTAAATGAATATGCAGTTTCTGAAGATGGCGAAGAACATCTCAAGAATAAAATCAGTTCATTTTTAGTTCAATTGGATAATTATCGTGACTTTGCTAATAAAAACAGTATTGCTCGATTGATTTGGAAGATTTATCAAGAAACTGGTATTTTGGAATATGTTTCTGGGATGCCTGGTGGAAAGCAACGTGCTGCTAATCTCCATGCTCTTTATCAGCGTGCTAATGCTTATGAAGAAAACAATTATAAAGGCTTACATCAGTTCATTAATTTTATCCAAAGAATGCAGAAATTGGATAAGGACCTTTCACAACCAAATAGTATTGAAGCCAATGATGACACTGTCAAAGTTATGACTGTTCATGGTTCTAAAGGATTGGAATTTCCAATTGTAATTTATTTGGATATGGACAAGAAATTCAATATGATGGACGTTAAATCTGATACAGTTTTTGATGCTCAAAAGGGTATTGGAATAACAATTGCTGACAATGAAACAAGAATCAAGTATCGGACTATTCCACGAGGAATTATCAGTTACCAAAAGAAAATCGCTACTGTTTCTGAAGAGATGCGGTTATTGTATGTGGCTTTGACTAGAGCTAAGCAAAAGTTAATCATGTTAGGATTCAGTAAAGATTCAGATAAATTATTAAAAACTTGGAATAATGTCACAATGACTAATAATTTAGTCAATGAATCAGCCAGAATGAAAGCTAATAATTTTCAAAACTTAGTCGGCATCAGTACTTTACAGGATGCTAAAGCACCAGATTACTATGATGAGGATAGTCATTTACAGTTTAAGTTGATAGAAGCTAAAGCTGAAGATGCCAAAACTACCAAGAATCAAACAATCAAACTTTTACCAAAAGAACCTAGTCAATTGTTTAAAGATGCAGTTGCTGATATTTTAGATTTGGATTATCAATATCAAGAATCAGTAGAAACAACCGCATATCAGTCAGTCTCTGAAATCAAAGGTTTGTTTGAAGATCCTGATGACGAAAATATGACAGAGATGTTACCAGAAAAGTCCCGATATAATTTGGGTTCATTTGCACAACCAGATTTTCTGACGAAGACTAAAAAGGTCACGAATGCTGAAATCGGAAGTGCAACTCACTTAGTTCTTCAAAAGATCAATATCGAAAAAACACCAGAAGTTGATGATTTTAAAGAATTAGTAACACAAATGACGAATGAAAAATTACTGACACCAGAATTAGCGGAAAAAATCGATTGTTCCAGCTTAGCTAAGTTTTATCAGAGCAATTTGGGTAAAAAAATCGTTGATAATCATCAAAGTGTTAGTCGAGAATTTCCTTGTTCAATTTTGATGCCAGCCAAAAGATTGTTTAAAGATACTGCAAAAGACTATTCTATTAACGATAAAATCTTAGTTCATGGTATTATTGATGGAGTGATTGAATTAAATGAAGGCGTAATTATTTTTGACTACAAAACTGATCATGTTACTAGTCAAAATGAGGATGAACTTGTTAAGAAATATTCGGGACAAGTTAATTTATACGCAAAA
Organism: Companilactobacillus pabuli; assembly: GCF_014058425.1. Lineage (NCBI taxonomy): Bacteria > Bacillati > Bacillota > Bacilli > Lactobacillales > Lactobacillaceae > Companilactobacillus > Companilactobacillus pabuli. Next base: position 1,086,175 of record NZ_CP049366.1, on the reverse strand, counting down.
GCGATTGAAGCAATCAAGAAAAAGCCCGTTTTGGGTAAATATCTTTATTTCTTGAAGAAAGACAAAGCAGTTAAACTTTAAGAAAAAAGATGAGAGGTGAATGATTTGAAAAACACTTACGCTGTTGTTGATTTGGAAACAACCAATTCTAATTGGCATGACAACGGGCGTATAATTCAATTCGGCTGTGCCCTTATCGAAAATGGTGAAATTACACATATTTATGATCAAAAAATCAATCCTAAGGTACCAATTCCCAATCGGATTACTGCCTTAACTGGTTTAAGTGACGAAGATGTTAAAGATTCACCTACATTTGAAGAAGTTGCACCTGATATCTTTAAACTTTTAAAAAATCGAGTTTTTATTGCACATAATGTGAATTTTGATTTGACCTTTTTAAATCGTGAATTTAAACGTATCGGAATGAATCAACTAAATGTCAAAGCAATCGATACTGTTGAATTATCGCAAATTCTCTTTCCAACCATCAGTAGTTATAAATTACAAGATTTAACGCGTTATCTAAGCATTGTTCATAAGAATCCACATAGTGCTAATAGTGACGCCCACGTTACTGCGGAACTCTTTTTAGTTATTTTGAAGCGGGTTCAGCAATTACCATTAGATACTTTGCGATTATTGGCTAAATTTGGTAAGAATACTTTGAGGGAAACAGATTTAGTCTTTAAAACTATTTTAGAAGAGCGGGAAAAGAATGCTCGCACGGAAGTATTGCCGGCTTATTTGTATGAACGTGGCGGTCTTATTTTACGGAAAAAAGATTTCCATGTTAGTGAACAAATTGACCATTCGACTAAATATCCTCGATCTAAGGAAGCCAAGAAAGCATTACTTGATGGAATCCTTGATTATCGAGTGAACCAATCTAATTTGATGGATAATATTTATAAAGCTAGTCAACATCGTGATAAATATAAAAAATGGAATTTAATTGAAGCACCAACTGGAGCAGGTAAGACTTTAGGTTATTTGTTGCCATTATCTTATTTGATCAACAGTGACCAAAAATTAGTTATCGCCACAACAACGAAAGTTTTACAACAACAAATCGTCGAACAATCAATTCCGTTATTGAATCAAGTGACTGGCAATAATTATCATGCTGAAATCGTCAAAAGCAGTTACAATTTCATTGACTTGGACCGCTTTTCAGAGGCGCTAGATAATTATCGCTTGCACAGTCACACGGCTATTTTAAAAATGAAGATCATTGTTTGGTTGACGATGACTACAACCGGTGATCTGAGCGAGTTACATTTAACTAATTACAGTAGTCCTTTGTTCAGTATTATCAGACATCGTGGTGAACCAAAGGAAAACTCAATTTATAGCAATGACGACTTTTGGTTGTATCAACAAAATCGTTATTTGGAATCTAAAATTTTAGTTACTAATCAGTCGTTTTTAGCAAGACATTTAGATAGCCAGTTTTGGGGTGGCAATTCCTACTTAGTAATCGATGAAGCAAATCATTTTGCTGGCAGTTTACGGGATGCTAGTTCACCAACAATTGACTTTTTGAAATTGAATGAGTACGTCAAAAAAATTAGTGATATTCTATATCAAAATCGAGTAACGCTTCGTTATGCTTTCACTGAAGTAACGACTCAGTTATGGAATTACCAAGACTTACAGACGATGGAGACCCATTTCCAAGCTGTCGATGAATTGATGGAGCGAATTGAATACAATATTTTTGGCAATTACATTCGTAACAAAGTTCGTTTCAAAGATCGCCAAGAATTCGTTTCTATCTTAGATAGCAGCAATGAATTTGGTAAAGATAATAATCAATTGACTGAATTGCTCTCCGATTTAATTGTTGAATTGTCATTGATTTCCAATCGAGTTGAGACCTTATTCGATCAATACAATTTTCAAAAGAACTTCATTTCAGTTGAATTATCAAAGGTGATTTCTAATTTAACAATTGAAAATGCAAAATTGCGAACTGTTTTGAAAAATCTTGATGAACTATTGCAGGCTTTGCAAAGTCCAGATAACAAGTTTGGCTTACAGTTAGAAATGCGTGATTACTATGATCCTAAGACTTTGAAAATCAGTTGGCGACAATATGATATCCGTGATTTGATTGCTGATACGACTGATCGATTTAGTCAGATATTTGCTATCGGAGCTGCAATTACGATTCAAAAAGATTTTTCACATTTTATTTTGGATACACAGCTAAACCAAAATCAGATCAATCAAATGGTGATTTTGCCAGATATGAATAGTATCTCTAAGAATAGTAAGATTTATTTACCAGCTAATTTACCAGATATTCAGTCACTAAACAGCGAAGAATATTTTGATATGGTTACGGGGTATATTGTTGATGTCCTCGATAATTTGGATCATCAAACGATGATTTTGTTTAATTCGTTAAATACTTTAGCTAAAGTTTATGAGCGTTTGATGGAAACTGATGTCAAAGAAAAATGGGAAATCTTAGCTCAAGGCGTAACTGGTTCCAACGAGAAAATTAAAAAGCGTTTTGCTATTGGTCGTCGTTCCGTCTTGCTAGGTGCCAACTCATTTTGGGAAGGGGTCGACTTTCCGAAAAAAGTTCTAGAAATTTTGATCGTAACTCGAATTCCGTTTGAATCTCCTGAACAGCCAGATGTTAAAATCAAACAAGATATTTTGAAGCAACAAGATTTAAATGTCTTTAAAGTTGATTCTTTACCGAATGCTATCTTACAATTACGACAAGGTTTAGGTCGCCTGATTAGAACTCCTAATGACCGAGGCGTGATTTTACTATTAGATAATCGGATTTTGACGAAGAATTATGGCAAAACTATTTTGGATTCGTTGCCAAAGGGATTACCGGTAATCAACGAAGATATGGATTCTATTAAAAAAGATATAAATGACTTTTTGAATTAAGTAAATTATTGCTATACTATTTTTGTTAGTTAAAAAAAGGACGTATTATGAATAGAAGTACAAAAATCTTATTGACCATTTCTCTAATTGCATTAGCAATAGTTTCTGCATTAACTTATTTGAATCTTTCGACAGCACCAAATTCAAGTGCTAAATCACAAGCCAACGAGATTGCCAAAGAAAAGGCTGGTATCGTTCAACCTGATTATTTCGGCAATTATACGCGTGAAAAGCAATATTACGCAGTCGGTGGTTTAACAAAAAATGATAAGTATCGTTACATTATTATTAATGCTAAAAGTGGTAAAACTGATACTTTTAACAAAAATAATGCGCCAGTTCGTCAAACAATCATTGATGGAGTGGCCCAACGATATGGTGCCAAGAAGATTTTGCATATAAATTTGGGAATTTATAAGAAGAAACCTACTTGGGAAGTAACTTTCCAAAAGGGCAATGGTAAAATTGGCTATAATTTAGTTGATTTTAAAACTGGTAAAAGTATCCAGATCATTAATAATATTTAAAAAACAAAAAAAGTCGAGATTGTCTTCTCGGGCTTTTTTTATGTATTGGAGTAATTTATATGAATGATGATTTATTCAATTCTTTTGTCGATAGCGGCAGTACGACTATTAATAATTTGATTATTAAAAATTTTCATAAATTAGGTATGACTGAGCGTGATCTAGTGGTTTATTTAGCTCTATCGATGTACGCTCAAAAAGGTAATACTTTCCCAATGGCTCAAGATTTAGCCGATGATACTGGGATGGACGAGGCCTCAATTTATACGATCATTCAGGGTCTAATAAAATTAGGTATCATCGAATTAAAAACCGTGGTTGATCATCATCAACAGCGCGATATTTATTCTCTAACACCAATTTTTCATCGTCTAAAGAATCTTTTACAACAAGAGAAATTAGCTAATAAACAAGATAAGTTAATGTCAGATACTGAAGAATTATTTAAAAAAATCGAGGTTGAATTTGGTCGGCCTATTTCACCAATTGAGCAAGAGCAAATTCATCAATGGATCGATGATGATCATTACAGTATCGAGTTAATTGATTTAGCATTGAGAGAGGCTGTCTTGAATCAAGCTTATTCATTGAAATATATGGATCGGATTTTAATTAGCTGGGAAAAGAGTAATATTAAGACAGCGGAACAACTCCAAGATCGACGAAAGAAGCTGGGATATTAATGTTAAAAGATAAACAGATTGTCTGGGCCATTCACCAGATGGAAGAAGATATTGGACCAGTTGGTCCTTCATTAGATTCAAGAACACCATTTCAATATTTGGTATCGGTTATTTTGAGTGCACAAGCAACTGACGTTTCGGTCAATAAAGTTACGCCAATTTTGTTTGCCAAGTATCCAGAACCTAAGGACCTCATGAACGCCAATATTGAAGACGTAGAGCAAATTATTAAGAGCGTTGGACTGTTTCACAATAAAGCTAAAAACATCATTAAAACGGCAAGAATTGTCCATGAAGAATTAAATGATGTTGTTCCCGAAACTCGAAAGGGAATTATGGCGCTTCCTGGTGCAGGTAGAAAAACGGCTAATGTTGTTTTGAGCGATGTTTTCAATCAATCAACTTTTGCGGTCGATACGCACGTGTCAGCAATTTCTAAACGATTGCATTTTGTGGATCAAAAAGCTAATCCTTTGCAAGTTGAAAAGAAAATTGTGAGCGTTTTGGAACCTGAAGAACTTCATCGTGCACACCATACAATGATTGAATATGGACGCAAATATTCAATGAAATTAGATCCAGCCAAGGAAACTAATCAATTAATTATTGCTTGTGATAAATTAAATGAGGAAAATGAAGGATTACCTCAAAAATAAAAAGGTTCAAAACAGAAGTAAAACATCTGTCTTGAACCTTTTTTTATTGTGCATTATTGTCAGCTGAGCTATTAGTTGTAGCACCATTGTTAGTCGTAGCGTCACTATTAGTTGAGCCGCCGGTATTACCAGTTGTACCACCGGTAGTTCCACCATTGGAATCAGTTGAGCCACCAGTATTGCCAGTCGTACCACCAGTAGTTCCACCGTTAGAATTGTTGGAATTACCAGTATTTGAAGAATTATTATTTTCAGTAGTGTTGCCATTACTATTAGTATTGTTGTTTGTACTATCAGTTGTATTTGAATCACTGTTTGATTCGCTACTGTTATTACTATCGGCATCTGAACCAGTAATTTCTACTCGACCACTAGTATCTGTATCATTTTCTTCATCGCTAGATTCAGAAGAGCTACTTGAATGATTATTTGAAGTTACTTGGTTGCTGCTTGAACTTGAAGCACTGCTTGAAGTGTAATCAGAATCCTTATATGGATTAAAAGGTGCGTGTCCCTTAACAAATAATTCTTTAGTGTAAGTAGATGAACTTGAACTAGGTGAAGCAACTGTTGGTGTAGTAGAACCGTTATTCTTGATCATCATAGAAACAACAGAACTTGGTTTCTTCCAATTAGGATTGCTGTCAGCCTGTTTAGCTAAATAACTCATTTCAGCTTTATAAATCTTACCAGCAACGCTTTGATAGGTTGAAGAAATTCCGTTTTGATTTTCAGAATCATAACCAGTCCAAACACTCATTGAATAATTCCTAGTATAACCATTGTACCAAGAATCTTTTGCTTTACCGTTTAACAGTGAGTTTGCGGCAATAGCATCAGAAGAATAATTAGTAGTACCTGTCTTACCAGCTTGATGCAATCCAGAAATATTAGCATAAGTAGCATAACTTGAAGGAACACCCTTTAGGACGTCAGTAATCATGTATGCTGTCGATTTCTTCATTGCACGTTTACCAGATTTACTGTAGTTATGGACCATGCCATCAGCAGTTTCAATCTTTGAGACATAGTAAGGTTTGTAATAAATTCCACCGTTTGAGAAAGCTCCATAAGCGGAAGCTCCTTGAAGTGATGATACTGAACCACCAATACCAACGGACAAACCATCACTTTCTTTGATTGAATCAATTCCTAAGCCTTTGGCAAAATCTATCGCGTTAGATAATCCCACGGCAGAAAGAGCTCTAATGGCCGGAACGTTTCTAGAATTAACTAGGGCTTTTCTCAAACTCATCTGGCCTTCATACTCTTCATCCCAGTCCTTTAATTGAATATTGGTTCCTGGGTAAGTATATTCAGTATCTTCCAGTTGATGATAAGTCGACCAATTAAGGTTTTCGATAGCTGGTGCGTAATCTAGGATTGGTTTCATCGTTGAACCATTACTACGAGATGTTTGTACAGCCCGATTGAGTCCAAATTGAACATTTCCTAGATTTCTACCACCAATCATCGCTACGACTTTACCGTTGTTAGGGTTAACAATTGAAGCCCCAACTTGCATTTTAGAATCAGGGAATTGAACATAACTAGATGAATTAACGATATTGTAAAGACGTTTTTGAGCACCATAATCCATATTGATAGTAATTTTTAGATTATCACGATATGGATCAAAGCCTTTTTTCTTAACTTCAGTAATAGCTTCTTTAATGTATGGATCAGCAATTATTCGCTTAGTATTGCTACTGTTTGAAACTTTCTTGTAAGGTAAGAGACCATCACTGATTGGTGTATTGATAGCTTCCTGCGCCTGAGCCTTAGTAATCTTATTGTTATTGTACATAGCACGGATAACTAAATCACGACGCTGCTTAGATTGGGTAGGGTGAGTATATGGATCATAATTACTTGGTGCATTAGGTAAACCAGCTAACATTGCCATTTGAGCTAAGCTTAGTTTCTTCAATGACTTACCATAGTAATATTTTGCCCCAGTCTCAATTCCGTAAATACCATTATTCAAATAAACTTTATTAACATAAAATTCTAGAATTTGTTGTTTCGAGAACTTTTGACTGACTCGCATTGCTAACCAAGCTTCTTGCATCTTACGTTTAAAGGTTTGATCTTTAGTATCGGTAGAGAAGACCGTCAATTTAACTAATTGTTGCGTCAACGTACTTCCACCTTGAAGTGTCCCTTTAGTAACGTTGTTAAAAGCTGACTTAGCAATTCTTACCGGATCAATTCCAAGTGGTTCATTGTAAAAATTCTTATCCTCAATAGAAATTACGGCATCTTCCATTTGTTGTGGTACTTTATCGATGGTCACATAATTTCTCTTGTTGTCCCCAAGTGAAGCGATTTGTTTACCGGTTGAATCAACAATCGTTGAAGATCCACCACTTTGTAGATTTTCCTGACTAATAGACGGTGCACTAAAAGCATAGTAAACAAAGATGAACAAAAATATTCCAGCCAGAACGGCTACGATGGCAAGAAACCATTTAAGAATATTTTTGAAGGTCAATATACTGGTATTCTTTTTCATTCTTTCTCCTTCCCACTTTCTATCAATTGTTGTATGGCATCAATATAAGGTAAAGTAGGATCATAATTAGCTTTGATCTCAATTGAACAGTCAATGATATCCTTAAGCTGAATGGATTTTGCGCCATCGTGCTTTTGGGCATCCCAATGAACGAAGAGGTCGTCTGCTGGCATTATAAAATAGCGTTTTAAAGTTACGTATTTTATAATAACAAAACAGATACCACCTTGTTTTTGACACATCCTAAGATGATCGATTTGATGTTGATGAAAGTTTTTTAAAGGAAAAGTATTTTTATTTTTCGTTTCCTTAGCTTCAAAATCAACATAGTAGCCATTGTATACGCCATTGTAATCAGTCGTAGATGCCTGACGGAAATAAGCTTCTCTGATGACAGCCTTACTTCTTTTAGGGTAGTCGACCTTGACAATTTGTATTGGCGTAGGTTTTTTGTAAATCACAGCAATGTCGTGACTACGGTAATACTTGTTGCTTTCATTAATCTCTTCTTCAAGGGTCATACCACGATCACCAAAAATAAGTTTCTTTTTGGCACTGGTATTTAAAGAAGGTTTTGACGGACGATTATTATGGAAAACACGCCCATCGGGGTAGTTTATTTTCAAAATATCAACTCCTACTCTGCAAATTATACCATGATGGTAAAAATAATAATTATTGGAGGGATTCTTTATCATTAAAAATTTATGGATCACCGGTTACCGTTCTTACGAGTTAGGTATTTTTAAAGATGATGACCCAAAAGCCAAAGTAATTCAAGACTTTTTTAGTCAAAGAATTACCGACTACGCTGAAGATGGGATGGAATGGGTCATTACCGGAGCTCAATTAGGTACGGAACAAATAGTTGGAAAAGCCGTGCAAGAAGTGAAGAAAAAGGGCTATAATATTAGACATGCAGTAATGCTACCGTTTTCAGAATTTGGCAATCAATGGAATGAAAAAAATCAGCTATTGTTAAATGTTTTTTTAAGAAATGCTGACTATGTCAATAAAGTTTCCAATATGAGTTATCATAATCCTAGACAATTAAGAGTATGGCAAGAATTCATGCTCAAGCATACTGATGGTGCTTTGATTTTTTATGATCCGGATAGTGGTGGCAAGCCCAAATATGATTATGAAGCTATCAAAGCTTATCAGGATCGTGGGATCGACTATCAATTGGAATTAATTGATTTTGATTCTATGCAGGACTTTGCTAATATGTTATATGATAGTTAAAAGTACAAGATAAATTGACAATAATTAACACTGGGGTGTTTTAAATGAATAATATGAATGGAATGAATCCACAAACAAACAACAATGATCTTTCATTAAATTATCAACCAAATGATATTCTACAAAAAGAATTCAAAACTAAAATGCGTGGTTATGACCCAACAGAGGTCGATCAATTTTTGGATGGAATCATTAAAGATTACGAAACATTTGCTAATGAGATCGATCAACTTAAAAGTGAAAACGAACGCTTAATGCAAGCACGTAATGCTAGTTCTGGAAATAATAATCCTAATTCAAATTTTCAACAACGTCCACAAAATAATCGAATGAGACCTCAACCAAAGAGTTCTACTGCTGGAGCTTCAACTAACTATGATATTTTGAGACGTATTTCTAATCTTGAAAAGCGTGTCTTTGGCCATGACTTCAGCAATGGTCTACCAGACGAAAATAATGAGACAAAACAATTCGCATCAGCTGTCGTACCTAATAATATGAATCATAACGGCGTTGAGAGTGGTCATCAAGAGATCAATCCTAGAATGAACCGTCCCATGAATAATAACTTTAATAATCCCAACCCTAATGCTAATAATAATTTCCAAGCTAATCGTCCAATGAACAATCCAAATCCTGGACAAAATAATTTTAATGGAAATATGAATAATAACAATAATTTCAATCAATTTTAAGCACTGATAAATTATTTTATGACTAATCAGTAATTCGGGTTTGAATTTAATTGAATTTAGTGTATACTGTTCAAGTCGGTAAATTACGAGTAATCGCGGTCTAGTTATCTAGGCTGAGGAAGGTCCACGCCCGCGCGAACTGAGATGTTTGCAGTGTTTGTGCTTGGCCCAATAAGCCAAGGTACCTTCGGGTAACGGCAGCGAAAGCACTAAGGTCAGTGAGACTATGTGTTAATAGCTTGAAAGTGCCACAGAGACGTATTACTGTGAGAAATTGCAGTGGTGGAACGAGGTAAACCCCGCAAGCGGGCAACCCAAACTTTGGTAGGGGCGCTTCATAACGAGAAATGAATCTACTGTGAAGGCTTAATTGTAGATAGATGATTACTAACTGTGTTAGGTTTGCCAACCTAATACATGAACAGAACGTGGCCTATAGGAGTTTATCGAGGCAGAGGGACGACTTGTTCGTCCTTTTTTTATACAAAAAATTAAATAATAAAAAACAAGAGGGGCAATATGAAATTAATTGCGACTATGTCAAGCGGCTTTGAATCTGTAACCGCAAAGGAATTACAAAATTTGGGATACGATACAAAGACTGAGAATGGTAAAGTCTATTTTGATGGTGAATATGAAGATATCGCTAGGGCTAATCTTTGGTTACGCAGTGCCGATAGAATCAAGATCTTGATCGGTAGTTTTAAAGCAGTAACATTTGAAGAGCTATTCGATAAAGTTTACGCAATTGACTGGGATAACTGGTTACCTTTGAACGCAGCTTTTCCTGTCAAAGCAAGAACCGTTAAATCACAATTGCATTCCGAAAGAGATATTCAAGCGATTACTAAAAAAGCCATCGTTAATAAGATGGCCGATGTTTTCATGCGTCGTGGCAGATTGCCAGAGACTGGTGCAAAATTTCAAATTGAAACTCGAATTCACAAAGATATGGTTGAAATAACGCTTGATACAACTGGTGATTCACTGTATAAACGTGGTTATCGTGTTGAACACGGTGCTGCTCCGTTGAAAGAAAATTTTGCTGCGGCAATGATCCTTTTAACAGTTTGGCATCCCGAAGAGGATCCCTTCATCGATCCAACAACTGGTTCTGGTACAATTGCGATTGAAGCAGCTCGCTTAGCTAGAAATATTGCTCCTGGAATTCAACGTCATTTCTTGTTTGAAGATTTCGATTGGTTTGATCCTAAAATCTTAACTAACTTGAAAGAAGAAGCCAAAGCTGGCGAAAAAAAGATTGATCTAAATATCTTCGCTAGTGATATTGATGGGTCAATGATCGATATTGCAAAATTGAATGCTCATGATGCTGGTGTTTTGCATGACATCCAATTCAAACAAATTGCTGTTAAAGATTTAAAGATTGAAGGGGAATACGGAACAATCATTACCAATCCTCCTTACGGTCAACGTATGAGTGATATGGAAAACGTTCGTAAACTCTATAAAGAAATGGGAGAAGTCTTTGCGACCGCTCCCACTTGGAATAAATATATTTTGACTAGTGATACTGAATTTGAAAAGTACTATGGTCAACAAGCAACCAAGAAACGTAAGTTATATAACGGTTCAATTAGAACTGACTTTTATCAATACTGGGCAAAACACTAAAGACTATTTCTGCGATGCAAGTCCCAGAGAATGATTAAAATAATAGCTACGGTAATGATCAGTGAGAATATCCAGGACCATTTTTGGTCAGCAATGGGTAATTTCATATTCATACCGTAAAAACCCGATACGATCGTGGGGATACTGAGAATAATGGTGTAAACTGTCAGTATCTTCATGGTCGTATTTGTTCTATTATTGAGAATATTGTTATATGTATTGGAGATTCGGTCGGTAATGTCAGAACTTAAGTCAACTTGATTTTTTATTTGTTCAATTTCGACCAAAGAATCATGTAAATGCTCTTTGCTGACTTTGTTCAGATGAATCACTTGCGAATTGCCACTACAAACCATCTGGAGCTGTTTTACGACAGTATAGTTGTCATTAATAGCAGTATTTAAATACGTCGTTAAATCTTCTAAATCGGACAAATCAAGAATTTGATTCTCTGATGAATGATGACGACGAATTAAAGCTTGAATTTTATTTCTTTGTAAGTCTATTTCGCTGATTTGGTCACTATAATCACTAGAGATTTGATCAAAAGTATTAAAAATGAATTCCCAAATTTGTTTTTGAGATCTTGGACTTAAATGATTTTTAACATTGATTATATAGTCTTTGATATAGTGCGTAGCATCATTAGTAAACAAAAATAATTGTTGATTTTTGATGGCAAATGAAATCGGTAGGACACGTTGCGATAAATCATCAGTTTGATCATTTTCATTTTGAACATTATAGACAATCAGGTAAGTTTTACTCAATTCATCATATTCAAAACGAGCACGCTCATTTTCATCATCAGCATAATCTAAAACTTCGTTAGTTAGTCGATATTCTTCAATCAATTTCATACGATCAGTGTCATTTAAATTAGTTGTAGAATGAACGTCAATTAATTTTATTGAATCATTTAAAACAATTTCATTAATCATCTTTTAACCCCTCATTAAAGATAATCATAACAAAAATAAAAAACGAGTCGAGAATTATTTTTCCCGACTCGTTTTGTTTTGTAGAGAAGGCCAATTTCTGTTATGGAGTAAAGAGTTTTCCTAATTCTTGTTCAGGAATTCCCTTAAAATAATCATCCAAATTAAATTGATTGAGAACCTTTAAAATTTCATCGCGATCAAATTTAACATTTAATAATTTTTGTTTAATATCATTAACATCTTTCATACCGAAGAAATCACCATAGATCTCCACGTTTTCAACGACACCATTTTCGACATTGTAGCGGATATCAACCGTTCCCATATCGAAATGTTTTCTTTGCTTAGCACTGAAAGCAGGGGATTTTCCGTAAACCCAATCCCAATTGTAATAATATTGCTCTTTGATCTTATCAATGGCTTTTTGATCTGCTGGAGTTACGATATACTCTCGATCTTTAATTTCATCAAGATTGTTGGCGTGGAATAGTTCCAACAACAAACGATCACGGAATTGCTCTGTAGTTAGATCTTGATATTCAGGAGCTAAGTAAGGACGAAGGTTGGTTACACGACTTCTGATTGATTTAATACCCTTAGAAGCAATTTTATCTTTTTGAACGTGTAAAGCCTTAGTCAAAACATCCAAGTCAACATCTAAAGATAAGGTACCATGTGAGAAAGTTTTGCCGTTTCTAGAATACATTGCATTTCCAGAGAACTTCTTACCATCGACTAACAAATCGTTTCGACCAGAAACTTCAGCGGTAGTAGCGCCCATTTGATGCAAAGCGTCTATGATTGGTTGGGTAAACGACTTGAAATCACCAAAGTTTTTGTCATTAGAATCGACAACGAAACTAAAGCATAGGTTGCCTAAATCTTGATAGACAGCACCACCACCAGAAATACGACGAGTAACAGTGATGTTGTTATCCTTGATGTAGTCACTATTGATCTCTTCGAGTGTATTTTGGTTACGACCAACAATGATACAAGGTTTTTCAATGTAAAATAGGACTAATGGTTCATCAAATTTTACGTTATTCATTAAATATTGCTCAGTAGCAAGATTATCGCGGATGTCACGATCTTTCATTACAACGTAGTACATAAGGAAATCCCCCTCAATATTAATTGAAAACGGTTTAATCGTAGCATAGTTTTTATTTTCTAAAAACTATTTGGACCTATGTTTACGAATGTTTAACATTTTTTGATGAACTTGGGCGTGAGCAGCACTGTTTTCCTTGTCTGAGATGTGTTTAGCAAAGTAAAATGGAAACGATTCCAGTTCAATTAGGATTTCATCTAATATCGGTTGATAGTGTTTAGAGTATTTTTTATTCAAACTATCAATTACTATTTGGCTGTCTGAGTGAATTTGAATAGGATCATCATTCCAATTGTTTTCTATAATCTTTTTCAAAGCAACTTTTAATGCTAAGAATTCTAGATAATGATTGTCATTAAAATCCTGTTCAAACGCCTCACTATAAAATTTATTATTTTGCTTTATTACAAACGCAACGACGCCAAGATTTAAATTAGTATTTAATCCGGCATCGGTGTACAATTTAATCATATTATTTAGAACCTTTCAGGAGAAATTATGTCAAAGAAACATTTTGTTCAACCAACTGGCGCATGGGGCGTGATCATGTGGTCTATTGCATTAAGTCTAGCTTGTTTAGGTATTATTTTACAACTAGAGATCATGGCGTTTAGTTTTATTCCATTTATAGTTTGGATCATAGATGGCATTTATGTCTTTTATATTATTGCCAATTCTTGGATCAAAATCTCAAAAAACGAGATCATTATCAAAGAACCATACTATAAGACACGTGTATTTAAGCATGAAGATGTTAACATAAGGGCGGACAATAATTGGACAATGGAATTCCATTTTAGCAATCGGGATTTCTTTCCATTCAAGATTATTTCTACAAAGGGAATTTTAAATATAATCAAAAAAGAAGCAGGTGAAAGCAATGTCATTTCCAAGTGATATCGAAATTGCTCAAATTAATGAGCATGACAATATGAAGAATATTAACGAAATTGCTAAAAAAGTAGGTTTAACACCAGATGATATTGAACCATACGGTCACTATAAGGCTAAATTTTCTGGTCGTAGTATTAAAAAAACTATGGAAGAAAAAGATGATGGCAAGTTGATCTTAGTAACTTCCATTAATCCTACTCCAGCTGGAGAAGGTAAGTCGACTGTAGCTATTGGTTTGGCTGATTCTTTACAATCACTAGGCAAAAAAACTGTTTTAGCACTTCGTGAACCATCTTTAGGCCCTGTTATGGGAATGAAAGGTGGAGCTACTGGTGGTGGATACGCTCAAGTAGTGCCAATGGAAGATATTAATCTTCACTTTACAGGTGATATGCATGCCTTGACTAGTGCGGTCAATACTTTAGCAGCTTTGATTGATAACCATATTCATCAAGGCAATGCTTTAAATATCGATCCTAGAAGAATTGTTTGGAAGCGTGCTTTGGATATCAATGATCGTGCACTAAGAAACATTGTTGTTGGCCTAGGCGGTCCATTCAACTCGGTACCACGTGAAGAGCATTTTGAAATCACCGTTGCCAGTGAATTAATGGCAGTATTGTGTTTAGCACAAGATATCGATGATTTGAAAGAACGTATTTCAAGTATTTTAATCGCTTATACTTTCGATAAGAAGCCAGTTTTCGTCAGAGATTTGCACGTTGAAGGAGCAATCACAGTATTGCTAAAAGACGCTTTAAAGCCAAATCTAGTTCAAACACTGGAAAATACGCCAGCTATTATTCATGGTGGACCTTTTGCCAATATTGCTCACGGATGCAATAGTATCCTCGCTACTAAACTAGCTATGAAACTCGGTGACTATGCTGTTACTGAGGCTGGATTTGGAGCTGACCTTGGTGGTGAAAAATTTTTAGATATCGTAACGCCAAGATTGAACCACGCACCAAATGCCATCGTTATCGTTGCTACAGTTCGTGCTTTGAAATACAACGGTGGTCAAAAATTAGCCGATATTCAAAACGAAGACTTGAATGCTTTAAATCTTGGTTTCAAGAATTTGAAACGTCATATTCATAATATGCGTTACTATCACATCCCTGTTGTTGTCGCTATCAACAAATTTGCTACTGACACTGACAACGAAATTAAGCTTTTGACTAGCCTCTGCGATGAAGTTGGGGTTGATGTTCAATTAGCTGAAATTCATCACAACGGTAGTAAAGGTGGTCAAGCTCTAGCTAAGGCAGTTGTTAAAGCTACTGAAAAGGCTGCCAACTATACTCGTTTGTATGAAGATGAAGAAACAACTGAAGCTAAGATTGCGACAATTGCTTCAGAAGTATACGGTGCTAACAACGTTGAATACAGCAAGAAAGCCCGTAATCAATTACAAGTACTAAAAGATAATGCTTGGGATGATCTTCCAGTATGTATCGCCAAAACTCAATATTCACTCAGTGATGATCCTAAGAGACTCGGCTCACCAAGAGACTTTACGCTTCACGTAACTGATATTATTCCAAAACTAGGTGCCGGATTCGTTGTTGTTTTGACTGGTAACGTAATGACTATGCCAGGACTTCCTAAAAAACCAGCAGCTTTGAACATGGATGTTGATAACGAAGGTACTATCGGAGGATTGTTCTAGTGCAGTTAGTTTATTGGCTACTGTTTGCAGTATTAGTGGTTGGTGATCAAGCTTTTAAATCCTACGTAACGCTAAACATTGCACCCATGAGTGTACATGACTTCATCCCTGGTTTATTGTCAATTACGCATATTACTAATACTGGGGCCGCATGGAGCATGTTAGAAGGTAAGATGATGTTCTTTTACTTGGTAACTATCATTGCTGTGGTCGTTTTAGTATATTTATTCATCAAAGCTGATAAAAAAGATTATCTTTATCGCTTTTCTTTGATATTCTTATTAGCGGGCACAGTTGGTAATGCCATCGATCGTTTTACCAGACACTTTGTTGTCGATATGTTTAATCTGGACTTTATCAACTTTCCAATCTTTAATCTGGCTGATACTTACATCACTATTGGAGTGATTTTAATTATTGGCTCTTTGATTATCCAACTAGCAGGTGAGAAAAATAATAAGTAAGTCTTTTAACTTAGAATACAATGAAACAAAAAAGGGCCGTTTAGATGCCTTTATTAACGATGAAATTTCTGAATTGACACGTTCACAAATTCAAAAATTTATCAAAGACCAAAATATTACCGTCAATGGACAACCAGTATCTAAAAATGGTTTTAAATTGACAAATGGTGATAAGATTCTGGTCAATGTTCCAGAAGAAGAGCCAATCGAGGCAATTCCAGAAGATATTCCTATCGATGTCGTTTATGAGGATGATGATGTTTTAGTAGTCAATAAGCCCCAAGGAATGGTAGTACATCCCGCTGCGGGACATCCGGATAAAACTTTGGTCAATGCCGTTTTGTATCATTGTCAAATTAACGATGATGACATGATCAGACCAGGTATTGTCCATCGAATCGATAAGGATACTTCAGGTTTATTGATGATAGCGAAGAATAATTTAGCTAAGCAATCATTGATGAAACAGCTCAAAGAAAAGAGTAATCTTCGTGAGTATGTAGCAATTGTTCACGGTAACTTCAAGGAAAAAACTGGTAAGATCAATGCTCCATTAGGCCGTTCAAAGACTGATCGTAAGAAACAAGCGGTAGTTGAAAATGGTCGAAATGCTGTAACTCATTTTACTGTTTTGGAACAATTTGAAAATTACTCGCTTCTCAAATTAAAATTAGAAACTGGTCGTACGCACCAAATCAGAGTACATATGCAATATATCGGTCATCCCGTCGCTGGAGATCCTTTGTATGGTCCCAAAAATACTCTAAAAGGTAATGGTCAATTTTTACATGCTAAGACCTTAGGCTTTGTTCATCCAAGAACTAAAAAATGGATGGAATTTTCAGTTGAGCCTCCAAAGATTTTCTTGGACACTTTAATGCAATTACGTCATTGACAGTGAAAGCGTCGTGCTATAATGTAAAAATAGAATTGTGTGCGATTATAAATAAATTAAAGCACTCACTTTGTGGGTGTTTTTTTTTGAAAGTAGGGAAAACTAATGGCAAAAGAAATTATTGATGGTCAAACAATGACCCGTGCATTGACACGTATTACTTATGAAATTATTGAAAGAAATAAAGGGATTGAAGATTTAGTTCTTGTGGGTATTAAAACACGTGGCGTTTTTGTGGCTCATCGAATTGAATCTAGATTAAAACAATTGGAAAATATCTCTATTCCTGTTGCTGAATTAGATATTACGCCTTATCGTGATGACCAAACTCACGAAGAAAAAGATATTTCTAAAGTTGATGCTAAGCCTTTAGGAATCGATATTAATAACAAACATGTAATTTTAACTGATGATGTTCTATACACTGGAAGAACTATTCGTGCTGCTATGGATGCTTTGATGAGTGCTGGTCGTCCTAAGAAAATCTCTTTGGCAGTTTTAGTAGATCGTGGACACCGTGAATTACCAATTCGAGCTGATTTTGTTGGTAAAAATATTCCAACATCTCAAAAAGAAAAAATCAAAGTTTCAATGAAGGAAATCGATGGAGAAGATAAAATCGAAATCGAATAAACATTTGAGGAGTTGCTTTGAATGAAACGTTATTTAATTTTAGAAGATGGAACAGTTTTTCCTGGAGATGGTTTCGGTTCTTCTATTATTACTACTGGTCAACTAGTGATATCAAATAATCGTACGGGGATTGAGCAATCGGTAACTGATCCTAACACTGAGGGCCAAATTATCGCTTTTACAATTCCTTCTATAGGTAACTCAGGAATTAATCGTGATTTCTATGAATCAATCAATTCACAATGTAAAGGGGTCGTGATTGGCTCCTCTAGTTTGTCGACGGTTAATAATTCTATTTCGTTTGAAAAATGGATTACTAGTTTGAAAATACCTGGTATTAAAAACGTTGATGTGAGGGCTTTATCAAAGCATATTGCTGAACATGGCGAGATGAAAGCTAGTATCATGGATACACACGATGAACATGCAATCGACCAGATCAAGGCTTTAGTGCTGCCACCAGATTTAGTCAAAAGAGTTTCAACTAGACAATCGTATCCTAATCCTAATATAGGGCTAAAAATCGTTATCATAGATCTTGGTTTGAAGTATTCAATCTTGAGACAATTATCTTATCGAGATTGTAATTCGATTATTGTGAATTATAATGCGACGATTGAAGAAATTGAAAATCTGCATCCGGATGGGATTATTTTCTCTAATGGTCCTGGAGATCCTAAAGATTTACCTAAAACAATCGAACGAATTCAAATTCTGCAAAAAGATTATCCAATTTTAGGAATCGGTTTAGGCAGTCTATTGATTGCCTTAGCTAACGATTGTCAAATAACTCACTTACCACAGCCACATCATGAATCTTCTTTAGCAGTGAAGGAAGTAGCCAGTGGCAAAATTGATTTTGTCAATCATAATCATTCTTATACGCTAGATCAGAAGTACATTGGTAGTTCTGATTTTATTGTGACTAATATTTGTGTTGCGGACGGTACTATCGAAGGAATTCGTCATGAGTATTTGCCAATCATGGGGGTTTTGTTTGAACCGGAAGCTGCTCCTGGACCAACTGACGGCTATTATGTATTTGACGAATTTATCGATTTAATTGAATCAGTCAAGCAACAGGAGGGAATTAGAAGTCAATGGAATTAGACGATGTACACACAATCTTAATTATCGGACCTACTAGCAGCGATAAAAATGTAGATTTATCGACCGCTTTATATGATACCGTTGACATCTTGCATCAACTCGGTTACAAACTTTCTATTATTGTTGAAGATCCAACATCATTGTTATCATCCGGCGTTTTTTACGATAAGGCTGTAGTAGAAAAAGTTACTGGTGATAATGTTTTAAAGTATGTTCAAAAATATCATCCTGATTCAATTTTGCCAATTGTCGGAGATAGAAATGCTTTAGGGATTGTATCTAGTTTGAACGGCAAGATTGGTGAAACAAAAATTTTAGGTCCTAGTTTTGCGGCTTCTTTAGCTACATTTAAACGAGAATTATTTATTAAAAAATTAACGCATGCAAATTTACCAGTCATTAAATTTGTATCTTCTGATGATGAAAAAGAGATTTACAGTTTTATTCGTTCAATCGGCTTTCCAATCATTGCTAGAAGACGTTATTCTAATCGCCATTCGAGTGGTTGGACTAATATCAACAATTTGTTTGAATTAGACAACTTCATGGCAATGGAAGATATTTCAGATACCAAAATTGAAATTGAACGTAGCATTCGTGGATTTAGCGAATATTCTTTTACAATTTTACGCGATCGTTATGACAATTCTTCACTAGTTGGAACAATTGAAGATATTGAACCAATTGGTATTCATCACTTGGATTCTAATTTGATTTCACCTGCAATTTCTCTCAATGACTCCAAGTTGCAACGTTTGAGAAACTTTTCAATCAAATTAGCGAGAACTTTTAACATCGTTGGTGTTTGTACGGTTCACTTTGCCTATAACCATGCAACAAATGAATCTTATATTACAGAATTTATTCCTCGTTTGAGTGAGGAAACTAAATTCTTGGAATATGCGACAAGTTACCCAGTAGCTACAGCAGTGGCTCAATTGTGTTTAGGATATCATCTTGACAAATTACAATTAGATGCCGGAAATTACTTTAACGGAGCTACTGAGCCCTTTGTTGACCATATAACATCACGCTTTCCACAATGGTCGACTAATGACCAACGATATTTGGGCCCTAGCAAAACTTCTAATTCAAGTATTGTCGTTAACGGTTTTAGCTTAGAAGAAGTTTTGAATAAAGGTGCATTGAATGATAAATTAAATAACAATTTCAATCGTTACAATGAATTACGAAAATTGGACGATGATGAATTGTTTGAAAAAATAATTCATCCCACTAATTGGATGCTAGATGTTTTGTCGGAAGCTTTGAGAAGGAAATTTGAAAAGCCTGTCTTATCAGAAATTACTGGTATCAACATGCCTTATTTGACTGCTTTACAAAATATCATCGATAATAGTTTGATTATTCGTGAAGGTGAAATCGATGGTAAGAATGTCGAGCACATGGTCAATATGGGTGTTAAAGGCGTTGGTCATTCGAAATTATTGCTAGATAGTTCAGATATCGTTACAAAAACAGTTGTTAAAAATAAGCAGGCTGTTTCCGTAGCTAATAATGATTTTATCAATCACAATTACTTTGTAACGAGTGGTATCAGCAATGAATTGCAATTGAGCGATCGAATGAAGATAATTGTTAGAACACCTATTATTACTTCAAAAACTGATATTATGATTCGTCAATTTGTTTTGTTCCAATTGGCAAAGTCAATCGACCAAAATGGACTAGAACCAATTATTATTGGTCGTGAACCTTGGAATGCGCCATTATCAATGCGCCGCAAAGTAGTGGAGATCGATGATCCACACATGGAAATGAAGAATCTTGGTTTGATTTCAAATGACAGCGTGTTAAATATCATTGATCTTTCTAAAAACTTAATTGAGACAGATGATAAGCGAGTCTTTCAATTTAGTGCTCAAGAGTTAAAGAATTGGAAATTAACTGGAAATACATCAATTCGAGTAATGGTAGTCAGTGACGGTAAAAACTATTTAGCTCCATCAGTGATTTATCAAGCAAAGCGCGACGGTCATTTGTATGAAATAAGTTCTGTCAACAGTTTCATGACAATTGAGGATAGAGCTAGTATTTCACGACTTATCAAGCATGAATTAGAAGATGATCACAAGGTTGATATTTATAACTTTGAGTTCGTAAAAAGCACTGACCATTGGTTGATGACCAAAAAATATCGTGGTATGACTAATGATATTATTCGCCATGAATTAGCTAGTTCTGTTCATGTAATTGATACTTTGGTTAAATTATTGCTAGGAAATAAAATCGATAATGATTTGACCTTAGAAAAAATCTTTGATAATTTCGACGACAAATATTTGTTGACAATCGATTCAAAACGTTATCAATTATTAGATGAGGAAGAAACAAAAGCTGAATTATCTAAATTAAGAAAAAATGAAAAATAAAAAGACAATGATTTCTATTTTTAAAATGAAATCATTGCCTTTTTTTAGTTTTCTTTTAATGATTCGACCAATTTACGGTCTGGATCAACTAAGATAGTTTTTTGTCCTTCAAAGATTACGTAACCAGGTTTAGCACCATTAGGTTTTCTAATGTGTTTGATTTGAACGTAATCCACTGGAACCTTGCTGGAATCACGAGCTTTGGAATAATATGCAGCAATGACAGCAGCTTGAGTAATAGAATCTTCATCCGGAGTGCTAGTCTTTAAAATAACGTGAGATCCAGGGATGTTCTTAACGTGGAACCAATAATGATTCTTTTGGGATAATTTCATCGTTAATTGGTCATTTTCCAAATTATTTTTACCGACGGTAATTTCAATACCATTAGTAGTTTGGAAATTTTCACCAATCTTTTTCTTACGTTTTTTACGAGCATTCTTACGCTTTTTCTTAATATACCCAGAAGAAATCAACTCTTCAACGATCCCGTCAACATCTTCAATATCAACGTATTCTAAGGAAGCCAAGACCGACTCTAGATAGTTTACTTCATTAGTAGTAATTTCTAATTGTTCATTGATATGAGGAATAGAATTTTGTAACTTACGATACTTCTTATAATAGCTTTGAGCATTCATTGAGGGAGAATATTCAGGATTAAGTTTGATCGTGACATCCTCGTTGTTGTAATAATTAGTCAAAGTTATTGAACTGCTACCATGCTTGATTTTAGACATGTAAGTCGTTAGCAATTCACCGTAAAGATTATACTTACTCATGACGTCAGTCTTTTTCAATTGTTGATTGAGCTTTTTAATCTTGGATTTATCTTTTTTCAAAATAATATCTAAACGGTGAGTGATACTCTTAGTCTGTTGTTCGATTCGATCCAATCGAGCCTTATCCAAATAAAAATTGTCTAGCAATTCGCTTAGACTAGGATAGGCTGTAACTTCAGTAGTAGTATTTGTAAAGCTAATAGGGAAGAAACCTAGTTTATTCTTATCGTTAGATTTTGCTGTATTAGGATGAATCTGATTTTGATAGAGATCTGTAAATTCAGCTAAATTGTGTCCAGCTTCAACAAAATCAGCTAATTCTTTTGAAGTATCCAAACCAATTCCTTCAAATTTAGCTCGGAGATCGCTAGCAGATAATCCGGTACCAGTTTCACTAGTGGTGAACGGATTGACCTTATTTTGAGCAGGTGGTAACTTATAATCGTCTCCCGGCAATAGTCCTCGATAACTATTGTTTTCTGGTGAAACACGTTTGATTAAGTCAACGATTTTACCAGTTTCTTTGCTGATCAAGAAGATATTACTGTGACGAGCCATGATTTCAGTAATTAAAGTATAATCGTGGATATCACCCAGTTCATTTTTGGCCGATAAATCGATCATGACGACACGGTCATTATTTAATTGATGAAAATCTTGCACGATTGCACTCGTAATGTATTTACGTAAAGACATGACAAAAGTGGAAGGTTTAGCCGGATTAGCAAAGGGTTGGTCAGTAATTTGAACTCGAGCATAACTAGGGTGTGCCGATAACAAAAGTTGACGATTTTTCCGATTGCTACGTACTGTTAGAATCAATTCGTTAGCGAATGGTTGTTGGATCTTACTGATACGACCACCGCGAAGATTCTGATTTAATTCGTTTACCATTGCATGGGTAAACATTCCGTCAAAAGACATATATATAATTTCCTTTCTAAAAATACCTGAGAATTTCTGAAACTTTTATGTTGTAACAAATATAAAAGTGAATGAGTATGATATAATCTAATGGTTATACAATCATTATACGTAACCAAACAAGGAATTGATAAATTTATGAAAATAGCCATTGTAACTGATAGTACATCTTATTTGCCACAAGAAATAGTCGATAAATATCATATAACAGTTGTACCGATTGAGGTAGTATTTAATACTAAAACATATCGAGAAGACATCGATATTACTACATCTGAATTTTATGATTTATTACAAGAATCACCAGAATTACCTTCAACGGCTCAACCTTCTCTTGGTGAAATGATGAACGTATACGATAAATTGGCTAAAGAAGGCTATGATACCGTAATTTCGATTCATTTAGCAAGTACTATTTCTGGATTTGTTAATAATCTAAAAAGTGCTGCTCAAACTATCGACAATATTAATGTCGTGGTTTACGATTCACATATCACCGTTCGTTTAATGGGTTATTTGGCCCAAGAAGCTGCCAGAATGGCTCAAGAGAACAAACCATTGGATGAGATCGTCGCCCGTTTGGATTCATTGAGAGCATCAATTGGTGAGTCATTCGTTGTAGATGATTTAAAAAACTTAGTTAAAGGTGGCAGACTTTCCAATGCTTCTGCAGTAATTGGTACTGTCTTAAATATTAAACCTTTATTGGAATTTGACAACCAAACTCATGCAATTGTGGCTTATGATAAGGTTCGTTCCATGAAGAAAGCTAAATTAAAGGCTGAAGAAAAATTGGCTAATGCCATGCAAGAGGCTGATTATCCATTGAGATTATTAGTTATCGACGCTGACGATAAAGAAGCTGGAGACCGTTGGGCACAAGAGTTAAGGGAGAAATATCCTGATAACACTTTGGAACGTTCATACTTTGGACCTGTTATTGGAGCACATCTCGGTAAGGGAGCGCTTGCAATAGCTTGGATCAGGGATTTTGATAAATCATAATTTAAGGCCGAAAGGCTTTTTTATTTTGCCGAAATAATATAAAATATTTATTATAAGTAATGCTTTATTAATAACATTAATGAGTTAAAATGAATGTAGCCATTATCTACACAGTGAAAAGGGGAGTATCATGTTTTCGAAAACAAAGAAAACGGCTATTCTACTAGCCGCCAGCGCACTTCTTGCAACAAGTTTAGGAGGGAATCTTGCTTATGCAGATACCACCGCTACGACAAATCCCACAGTATCAAATACCACCGAGAATAGCGATAATTCCAGTGTAGCCACTGCCACAAACGACAATGACCAAGAGAATGTTGTCCAAAATAACAGTACAACTAAAGATAATCAAACTGCCTCAACGAATAATTCTGACACTACAAGTACTGCTAGCACAGCTACTACTCAAGCAGCATACCAAAAAATCGATACAGCTGCTGTTCGAGTAGCTATGCTTTCAGAATTGAATCGTTTACGTGCCCAAAACAATCTACAACCATTAACTTCAGTAAATACTTTGAACAGTTATGCTCAAAGTAGAACTGATAGTTTCCTCGGTTCTGGTGGTGTTGATAATCATGCAGGTTGGAATTCAGCTAATATGTATCCATACAATTTAACAGCCGAAGAGAATATTGCTCAAATGCCATATTCAATGCTTGGTACAACTGATCCAACTGTTATCGCTCAAAAAATTACTAATGAGTTCTACAGTGAAATGTATGATCCTGAACCAAATTATGGTCACAGAAAGAATATGTTAAATCCTTATGTGAACTTTGTTGGTATTGGCGTAAGTATTGCTGACAACGGAATGATTTATTTCTCACAAGAAATGGGAAATAATCAAGAAACTTACAGCAAATATGATGCCAGTGACGTCTATGCTTATTATCTAACTAACGATAATGATTATGCTAACGTTTCTCAATATGACATTGCAGACGCTAAGAAGACTGATGCTGATTATCAAAACAGAGACAATTACAAGACTGCTGACCTTCGTGGTGGTGTAACAACTAAGAATCAAGTGACACATTTATATGATCGTTATGGAAATCAAAGAACTGATTTGGCTCTTGCTCCAAATAGTGAGTGGATTTCTGATATGATCGCTATCATTGACGGAAACTTCTATTATCATGTATCTACTAATGGTTTTGTAGCAGCTGATGACGCTTTGCCATGGGCTACATTCTTAGCTGGTTCAACTGTTAGAACAACTGCTAATGCCAAAGTTTATGACAATGCTGGTAACTATACTGGTAACACCGTAAACAATGGTACTGAGTGGATCGTCGATCGTCGTGCCGTTAATCCATTGACTAACGTTAAAATGTACCGTATCGGTACTAACGCTTGGATTCAACAAAATCAATTACAACAATTATAAAAAACAAGGAAGCCTTAATTGGTTTCCTTATTTTTTTGACTAATCGTTTGTAAACATCTTTAGAAAGTCCAATTTTCAATAAAAAATTGTTTTGATTGTTACGTGATTGTATATATAATTTATACTGTCATTAAAAATGTAATTAACTGTTAAATCATTATTCATAAAAAGGAAGTATTGATTGTATGGATAAAAAAATTGAGGTTCGAGGAGGAAAGGTCAACAATTTAAAAAATATCAATGTTGACATCCCTTTGAATAAATTTGTGGCTATCTCTGGACCATCCGGATCGGGGAAAAGCTCGTTAGCTATGGGTATCTTGTACGCTGAGGGTTCGAGAAGATACCTAGAAGCTTTATCAACTTATACGAGAAGACGAATTAGCCAAAGTAAACGTTCAGATGTCCAAGAAGTTAAGCACATTCCTTCAGCAATCGCTTTACGTCAGCGTCCTGGAGTTCCTTCCGAAAGATCGACTGTTGGTTCGATGAGTGAAATTTTTAATGTTATTAGATTGATTTTTTCACGTTTAGGATCAACGGTTTGTCCAAATGGTCACCGAATAAAACCTAGTCTTAAAATAGCTCAAGCGATGGATTTACCGGGAGACCGTATGGGAGTGATTACTTGTCCCGTCTGTGGTGTTGAATTCATGGCCAAGTCAGCCGAAGATTTCGCCTTTAATTCTGGTGGTGCCTGTGTGCAATGTCATGGTACTGGTAAAATTCGTGAATTAGATGAAAGTAAATTAATCGGCGATGAGTCATTAACACTTGATCAAGGAGTGGTTGCTTCATGGCACCTTCCTGGAAGAAATTTCATGCCAACTGTTGCAGCAACTCTAGGAGTCCGGACTGATGTTCCTTATAAAGATTTAACTGATAAAGAAAAAAATATCGTTTTACACGGTGAAAAGAAACAATATTCGGTTGACTTCAGGACTTCGACCGGTCGTGTTTTTCACACTGATAAAACACTGTATGAGAACGCCTATGAAGCAGTTTATGACTCTTTAAAGACTGTTAAAAGTGAACGTTCTATCAATAAAATTAATCAATTTTTCCATTTTTCAGTATGTCCAACTTGTCACGGAACACGTTTGAATCCTGAATTATTAACACAAATCGTCGGCAAGAAGAATATTGCTGAAGTATCTGATTTAACCCTAGGTAAACTTGGTGATTGGGAAGTACAGACAAAGTCAGAACTACCTCAAGAATTGCAAGCCATGGCTAGAGTACTTTTTAAGAATTTACATGATACCTTACAGCCACTGCTTGATTTAGGACTAGATTATTTGACCTTATCAAGAAATGGTAATACTTTGTCGACCGGTGAACTGCAACGAATTCAATTGGCAAAGACTTTAAGAACTGAAACAACTGGTGTTCTTTACGTTTTAGATGAACCATCAATTGGGCTACATCCTGATAACGTTAAAGGTTTGATCAATATTTTTCATAAATTGATTGATCAAGGGAACTCTTTAGTAGTCGTTGATCACGAAGTCGACATCATCAATGCTGCTGACTGGGTGATTGAAATTGGTCCGGGTTCTGGAGATGCCGGTGGAAATGTTATAGCTCAAGGCACGCCGCAAGAATTAGTTCATGATAAGAATTCGTTAATCGGTCCGTTTATTTCTGGAAAAGCAAATATTATGCATGAAAAGGTACCTTCAAAGAAAAATGCTGCAGATCTAACAACAAATTTCGAAGTTAAAGATTATTTCAATCTACACGATATCTCAGCTTCAATACCCGGAAATAAAATAACTGCTATTACTGGTTTTTCAGGAGCTGGAAAGACTAGCTTGATTTTGGATAGTTTAGTACCAGCTATTGAGAGTAAAAAGAACAAACAGGCATTACCCAAACAAGTTACAAAACTAGATACCAAATTAACTAATGTTGTCAGCATCGATGCTAAACCAGTTGGTAAAAATACGCGATCAAGTTTAGCAACTTATACGACAATCATGGACAATTTAAGACGCATGTTTGCTGATTTGCCTGAATCTAAAGCTAGAAAATATACTATTTCGAACTTTTCCTATAATAATAAACAAGGTGCTTGCGAACATTGTGGTGGTATCGGAAAAATTTCCTTAGATATTCAGTATCTTCCAGATATGGTCGAAGTTTGTCCATACTGTCATGGCAATCGTTTCAAGGATGAGATCCAACAAATTCACTGGCACGGTTATTCCATTGTTGATTTACTCAATTTATCAGTTAAAGATGCATTAAAGATTTTTGAATCTGTTCCAAAAATTGAAAAACAATTAAAGCTATTGGACGAAATCGGACTAAATTACTTACATCTCGGTGAAAGCACTCCAGAATTATCTGGTGGGGAAGCTCAACGATTAAAGTTGGTTAATCATCTGAATGGCAAACAGGATAAGACTATGTTTGTTTTCGATGAACCATCTGTCGGTTTACATCCAATTGATGTTCAAACATTGCTCGGCGTCATGAATAAATTAAAATCAGAAGGAGCAACGATTATTATCATTACTCACGATTTAGATTTGATGACCAACGCTGATTACTTAATTGACTTAGGTCCAAAAGGTGGTGCCGCTGGTGGTAAATTAATGGCTGCCGGTGATCCAAGTAAATTAGTTGAAAATGCATCAAGTTTAACAATCGATTACTTAAAAGAACATTTCCAAAAATTTAATTTAGAATAAAAAACATAAAAACAAAGACAGCTCTAACATTAATTTGTTGGGGCTGCCTTTTTGTTTAATTATCCAAAGTCAACTTGATCAAGCATTTGTTCACGGGATTCCTGATCTAATCCTAAATAAGCTAGAGTCATCTGTTGACTACTATGATTCAACAAACGCATGACTAACGCAATATTGTAATTAGATTGGATATAGACACGATAAGCTCCAGTTTTTCTCATCGTATGCGTCCCCAAATAATTAATTCCTAATAAATCTCCGGTCTTTGCCATAATCTTATAAAATTGCTTTTCCGAAACGTGTCGATTAGGACGTTGCATTGAAGGGAAGAGCCATTCTGAATTAATGTGATTTTCCAAAAGCCATTTTTGATAAATCAATAAATCGCGTTTGATTGGTCGCAAATACAAAGTATTCGGTTTCCCAGTTTTCTTATCGTGGATATAAGCATTTTTTCGTAATTCATCATACTCGTCAAAAACATCACTATACTTCAAAGACATAACATCGGATACTCGAAGTAGAGTTGCTTTGCCAGTCTGAAAAATTGTGTAGTTACGACGACCATATTTAAAATTCCTCAGAAGCGTATTTTTAACTTCATTTAGGATATTTGTATCTTTTATAGGTAAAACTAGCTGTTTCATAGCTCCTCCATCATGGGGACTATTATTTAGTTATATTAATAAATAACCCCTACTATTTTATTGTAGTTTTTAAGTGCTGATACGTCAACATTTTGCAGGGGCTATTATTTACAAATAGCCCCCGTTTTTGACAAAAAAGAGCCATTTTTGTGAATGTTAATTCTATGGTCAAGTTCATTCTTTAAACTACCACTTGTACACATGTTATTCATAGAATACGTCTCTCAGACACAAGGTAATTTTTCCATTTTGAATATAAAATTTGGAAAAATTGGTCACAGATTATGTAGTTTTTTCTAATTTAAGAAACAATGATTTATATAATTTTGATGACTATAGTTTTTTTATATGTTCATTATCAGATCCACCATTGATATTTCACCTTTTAAAAGAAAAGATTGATAAAAATGAGTTTAAAAAGCCCCATATTGTGAAACAATTAATTTGCAAGAAACAAAATATATTTTTTGTCTCAATCAATACCAATCATTTTCAATCATCCATAGATAGCACAAATATAGTGGTGCTGTGATGGTTATACCAATTTTATCGTTCAAAAGAAATCATAAAATTTTCGATGAAAAAACATAAAATAGGGTAACATTTTGTTACAAAGTGAACTATAATGAACTTGTGGTTGAAAGCGGTTACATTTCAACTCTCGGAAAGATTCAAGGTAAAAATCAAAAGGAGGTAATATTTATGAGTAGTCGTGATACTGCTAATGTTTTATGGTTTGATGAGTTACATCGGGAAGATGTTAATTTAGTAGGAGGAAAGTCTTCTTCACTGGGAGAAATGACTTCTTCGATGGATGTACCTGTGCCTTATGGCTTTGCGACAACCGCACGTGCATATCAACACTTTATGGCTCAAACAGGTTTAAACGATAAGGTTAACGCATTGCTTGAGGGTATCAAGGACTACGAAAATTCAGATGAACTACATGCAACATGTGAAAAGATCAGAAACTTGATTGTTGGCGCAAAAATGCCTGACGATTTAGCTAATGATATCGAAAAGGCATATGCTGATTTATCTGAGAAAGTTGGACAAGACAATCCATTTGTTGCTATCAGATCTTCTGCTACAGCTGAGGATTTGCCAAACGCATCATTTGCTGGTCAACAAGAATCTTATCTAAATATTAAGGGAGCTGCTGATGTAGTTAACCGTGTACAACAATGTTATTCTTCACTATTTACAGATCGTGCAACATATTATAGACACAAGCAACACTTCCCACATGAAAAAGTTGCTTTGTCAGCTGCAGTTCAAATGATGGTCTTCTCAAAGGCTTCAGGTATTATGTTCTCAGTTAACGTTGCTAATGGGGATGCATCTAAGATCGTTATCGATTCAATTTATGGTTTAGGTGAATATATCGTTTTAGGTAAAGTTACACCAAACCACTTCGTTGTCGACAAACAATCAATGAAGATTGACGAGAAGAACGTCGTTAAACAAACAATTCAATTGGAAAGAAATCCTGATGAGGGTACTGTTGAAAAAGCAGTTCCTGAAGAATTACAAGAAAAACAAGTTCTTACTGACGAACAAGTTATTGAATTAGCTG
The DNA here is from genome assembly GCF_014058425.1 of Companilactobacillus pabuli. Taxonomy (NCBI): domain Bacteria; kingdom Bacillati; phylum Bacillota; class Bacilli; order Lactobacillales; family Lactobacillaceae; genus Companilactobacillus; species Companilactobacillus pabuli. Next base: position 1,056,164 of record NZ_CP049366.1, on the reverse strand, counting down.
GATATGCTAAGGAAATCGAACGTCACTATGGCTGTTACATGGATATGGAATTTGCTTTGGACAAGAACACAAATCGTCTTTGGATCGTTCAAGCTCGTCCAGAAACAGTTTGGTCACAAAGAAATAAGAAGAAGAAAGCAGAATCTGACGACGAAAATACTGTAGCTGAATCAGATGCTAAAGTAGTAGTTCGTGGTTTACCTGCTAGTCCTGGTGTTGCTAGTGGTGTCGTTCACGTAATCGATTCCCCTGATGACATTGATAAATTCAAGAAAGGTGAAGTCTTAGTTACTTTGATGACATCTCCTGATTGGGTTCCAGCTATGAAGAAAGCCGCTGCTATCGTAACTAACAATGGTGGTATGACTTGTCACGCTGCTATCGTTTCAAGAGAAATGCAGATTCCTTGTATCGTTGGTACTAAGAGTAAAGGTCAAGCTGCTACAGAATCATTCAAGACTGGTGATGTAGTTACAGTTGATGCTACAAACGGTATCGTTTATGCCGGTAAAGTGGAAGGAATCGCTAAGAAAGCTGAGAGTAACGCACCTGCTAGCGGACAAGTAGTAGCTGCCGAAACATTTGCTCCAACAGCAACTGGTGTCATGATGAACTTGGGTGATCCAGACTTAGCTGAAAAGTACTCAACATTACCAGCTGATGGTATTGGTCTAATGAGAGAAGAATTCTTGTGGACCACATTTATTCACGAGCACCCACTATATTTGATTGAACAAGGCCATCCAGAAAAAGTCATCAACATGTTGGCTGATGGTATTTCTAAAGTTGCTCGTGCTATGGCTCCAAGACCAGTTGTCTTACGTCTATCAGACTTCAAGTCTAGTGAATACCGTAACCTCAAGGGTGGAGACAAGTATGAACCACATGAACCAGCTGATTTGTTAGGTTGGCGTGGTGCTTCTCGTTACTACGATCCTAAGTATATTGAAGCCTTCAAACTAGAACTTGGTGCTGTCAAGAAAGTTCGTAACGAATTTGGTTTGAAGAACTTGAATATCATGATTCCATTTGTCAGAACTGTTGACGAAGCTAGAAAAGTTACCGATATTATCAAAGATGAAGGCTTAGTTCGTGGCGATGACTTCAAGATCTACATGATGGCTGAAATTCCTTCAAATATTATTTTGGCTGATCAATTCAATAAGTACGTTGATGGTTACTCAATCGGATCAAATGACTTAGCAATGTTGATTCTAGGCTGCGATAGAAACAACGATACTGTTTCAAGATTGTTTGACGAACGTAACTTGGCTGTAAAACGTGCTATTAATCACTTAATCAAGACAGCTCATAAAGATGGCAAGACAGTTTCAATCTGTGGACAAGCTCCATCAGAATACCCAGACTTTACTAACTTCTTGATTCAATGCGGTATTGACTATGTATCAGTTAACCCTGACATGGTCAAAGCTACAAAACGTAATGTTGCTCACTTCGAACAAAGAATCATGCTTGACAAGGCAACAGGACGTGGACTAAATGACCCAACTGACTATGATTGGGAATAAATAAATAGTCAAAAAGATACCTCCATGATTTTGGGGGTATTTTTTTTTGACTATTTTTGAAGTGAGGCTTTTAGACGCTTTATAAATAACTGCGAGACCTTAGATAAAACAGTATTCTTTTTCCAAACTACGGTGATTGGTTCAATTATTTGTGGAGATATTGGGCGGAAGATTAAATTCTGAACATTATTTCTATTCAGCAAATGATCAAACGTCAGCATATAAGAATGGCTACTTTGTACTAATAATTCGGCATTGTAGGCAAGGGTAAAAGTTCCAGTAATATTCATCTCTGGACCAAGATTGCCCCACCAATTGTCAAAACGATGACTAGATAGAGCTTGGGATGATACTAATAATGGAAGATTCAGAAGATCTTTTGGTTCAATAACTTCTTTGTTAGCCAATAATGCATCTTCGCGCATGATGACACCCCAATGGTCAGTTTCAGGCATCTGTAAATAATTGAAATCATCCAAATCCCTTTCACCCATAAAGACAGCAAAATCTAGAGTCCCATTGTTGAGACTTTTTTCCATCTCATTAGCATCCCCACTGATTAGGTGAGTTTTGACATCAGGGTAGTCTTGACTAATATTTCCCAAGACATCGAGAATTCGTTTCATCCCAATACTTTCACCAGCACCAATCGTCAAGTCACCACTAATAATCTGGTTACTTTGAATATTAGCGCTGATTTTTTTAGCCAGTTTGACCATTTCTTCGGCCTTAGTATTAAGGTATTGACCTTCAGAAGTTAAAGTTATTTGCCGATGTCCACGAATAAACAACTTTGTTCCCAACTCGTCTTCTAAGTCTGATAACTGTTTAGAGAGGGCAGGTTGTGAGATCAACAATTTTTCGGCAGCTTTAGTGATGTTTTTTTCTTGAACAACAGCTAAAAAATAACGTAAAACTCGTAATTCCATAATCGATTCCTTCCATAACTTATAATTATGTTTATCCATATTTTAGAAGTATTTCACATATTTAGCAAATCCTTTTATACTATAGTCATTCAGTTGAAAGGAGCAATCAAATGACTTGTCAATCAGAACTTTTTAATGTCGACGAGCGTTTAGTTGAACAGAATCAACGCTTGCTACAGCATTTAAATACTAGTCGAGTTTGTTCCCAAGAAAGTAATCAGCTATTGAGTGAAATACTTGGTTATCAATTGGATTCAACTGACGAGATTAGATTACCGTTTCATACCGACTATGGCCGTAACATAAAATTTGGTAAAAATATTTTCATCAACTGTGATGTCACGATGGTCGATATCGGCAAGATAATAATTGAGGATTACGTAATTATTGGACCGAACACAACACTTTTAACGACTAATTATCAAACTAAAAATAAAGCTCCAATTGTCATCAAACAAAAAGCTAATATTGGAGCAAACGTTACGATCATGCCAGGCGTCACAATTGGCAAAGAAGCTGTTGTTTTAGCAGGTTCTGTAGTAACGAAGAATGTTTTAGCAAATACAGTCGTCATGGGGAATCCGGCCCAAGAAGTCAAAAAAGGAGAGGTTTTTTAATGAATAAAGAAAAAGTCGTTATCATTACTGGTGCTTCCAGCGGAATTGGAGCTGCCACTACTAGAGAGTTAGCTAAACAGCATGCAAAATTGGTCATTGGTGCCAGAAGATTGGACCGTTTAAATGAACTAAAGGCAGAATTTCCAGATGAGGATATCATTACTCAAAAAGTCGATGTAACTAATTTTGATGAAGTACAAGCTTTGATCGACACTGCTAAAAAAGAATTTGGTCGAGTAGATGTTCTATACAATAATGCTGGTGTCATGCCAGTCAATGCTTTGGAAAATCGTGCTCGTGATGAATGGCAAAGAATTCTAGATGTTAACGTCATGGGAGTCTTAAACGGCATCGCTGCAGTATTGCCAACAATGATTGAACAAAAATCTGGTCACATTATTGCCACCGATTCAGTAGCTGGTCACGTGGTTGTTCCCAATCTGGCAGTTTACAATGGCTCTAAATTTGCTGTTCGTGCCATCATGGAAGGACTTCGTCAAGAGCAACACAATAACAATATTAGAACGACTATCGTTTCACCTGGTTCGGTAGCAACCGAATTGTATAAATCAATTGGTAATGCTGATAATCAAAAAGCTGAAATTGAAGTTGAGAAACAAATTGGTCTATCTGCTGAAAACATTGCTAAATCAGTTGTTTTCGCTATCAACGCACCAGAAAATATGGATTTAAATGAAATGATCATTCGTCCAATCAAACAAGATATTTAATAAAGAAAAATGAGGAAAATATTTATGAGTAAATTAGCAAATGATACAAGAGTATTTAAAATCAACCCTGAAATTGATGTTCAAAATGTCCGCTTCAAAAATCGTTTTGGCTTTATTTTAGCCGGCCACATGTATTTACCTTTGAACTTCGATAGTTCTAAGAAATACCCAGCTATTGTAATTTCTGGACCATTTGGTGCCGTAAAGGAACAATCTAGTGGTCTATATGCACAAACTATGGCCGAAAATGGCTTCGTAACAGTAGCTTTTGATCAATCAACAACTGGCGAAAGTTCTGGTAGTGTTAGAGATGTTGCTTCACCAGATATTTTTGTGGAAGATTTCTCAGCCGCTGTTGACTTCATCGGTTTACAAAAATTCGTTGACCGTGAAAGAATTGGTGCTATCGGTATTTGTGGTTTGGGTAGTCACGTTTTAACTGCTGCTTCAATCGATGTACGTATCAAGGCAGTTGCTACATCAGTTATGTATGACATGTCCGATTCAATGTGGATGGGTTTGAATAATTCTAAGTCTGAGAAGCAACGTGAAATTGAAAAACAAGCTTTGGCACAACAACGTTGGGAAGATGCTGAAAAAGGCACTCCTGCTAGAGGATTACATGAATTACCATTTGATGAAAATGATAAACCTATGCAATCAAGCGTACTATTCCCAGAAAGTCTACCCGAAGATGCTGATTCAGTTACAAAGGAATTCTTCAATTACTATCGTGGTCGTGCTTTCCATCCTCGTTCAGTAAACTCTGCTAGTGCTTGGACTGCAACAACTCCATGGAGTTACTATAATTTCCACCTTCAATCACATATCGAAACTATTTCACCACGCCCAACTCTAATTGTTACTGGTGAAAAAGCTCATTCACGTTATATGGCCGAAGAATCTTACGAACGTTTGAATGATCCTAAGGAACTAGTTATTGTTCCCGGAGCTACTCATACTGATTTATATGACAAAATGGACTTGATTCCTTTTGATAAATTCGATAGTTTCTTTAAAGAAAATTTATAATACAAAAAATAACTCATGCAAATTGATGCGTGAGTTATTTTTTGTAGTCATCATGGTAAATGAATTTATGCAATTTTAAGTATTGTTCGCCAAACTTCTTTTCACTCTCATTATTTTTGGGATAATAATAACGCTTACCAGTAAAACCTTCTGGCATGTATTTTTGAGAAGCAATTTGAAATGGTTGGGCAAAAGGACTTTTGAATAGACCTCCACCAGTGATCTCTTCTGAATGTTTGTAGTGGGCATCCCTTAAGCCCTTTGGCATTGGATGCAAGTTAGGATGTTCTGTGTCTTTGTCCAATAATTCCCAAGTCTCATCAAAAGAACCAGACTTGGGTGACAGACACATCAACATTGTCGCAAACATCAGAGGATACTTAGCTTTTGGCATGCCGATTTTTTCAGCTTGGTTGGCTGCAATCACTATTTGGGTAGCTTGCTGTGGGTTAGCCAGACCGATGTAAGTATAAGGAATTTCCCGCAATCTTCTAACGACAGAAGGTAAGTCGTTGTTTTTGAGAAGAACGGTCAAATAGTACAAAGCAGCGTCAGTCTCAGAACCGGCCATCGAATCAGAATAAGCTGATAAATAATCATAATGTTTAGTAGCTTTTTTGTCGTAACTGAAATGCTGTTGCTTAGCAAATCGTTTAACATCTTTGACTGTTATTTTATCGGGATTGATAGCATGGATGGTTTCTAAGATGTTCAAGGCAATTCTTAAATCTCCACCAGAAGAAATAGCGATTAACTTTAAAGAATCGGCTTCAATTTGATCTTCTTTTAATTTGAAAATCTCATCAGTAGCTCGTTTCAAAGTTTTGGTAATATCTTCAGTATTTAGCGGTTTAAACTCAAAAATCTGACATCTTGAACGAATGGCGGGAACGATTGACATAATAGGATTCTCAGTCGTTGAGCCAATCAACATGATGTGACCATTTTCTAAATAAGGCAATAAGAAATCTTGTAGAGTTTTGTTCATTCGATGTATTTCATCAATCAATAAGACAAAAGACTGATAAGGGTAAGTGTCGATCGATTGCGTTAGTTGAGCTTTATTGTCAGTCGAAGCATTAAATGATACGAAGGGATATTTGTATTTTTTGGCGATGATTCTTGCCAAACTAGTTTTTCCAGTCCCGGGAGGTCCCCAGAGAATCAAAGGAATGTTAACAGTTTTATCGATTATTTGGCGAAGTGGTTGACCGGTTTTTAAGAGATCTTGTTGGCCGACCATTTGCTCCAATTTAGTAGGACGCATTTGATCAGCTAGGGGTGTTTTGAATGCCAAGGTTAATTTCCTTTCATTTTTATTATTGATATAAAAATTGTAACTCAAAAAGAAATTATGGTAAAAGCGTTTGTTGTTTGACGTGCATAGACATGTAACTTATATTTAGAATACAAATGGGTGAATTAGGATACAGGAGATAGAAATGAAGATTAAAGAGGTATAGGATAGACCCCAAGCATTGATTGAGCAATTATTAGTAGTGTGGGAAAGTTCAGTAAAAGAAACGTATCTGTTTTTGTCAGAAAATGAAATAGAAAGTATTAAGAAATATGTACCACAAGCATTAAAGGAAATACCACATTTAATTATTGTAGAAAACAAAAATCAAGTTCCTGTTGGCTTTATGGGGATTGAAAACGAGCACCTTGAAATGCTCTTTGTTTCTAACGAAGAAAGAGGAAAAGGCTTAGGTAAGGAATTATTGAACTACGGAATAGAACAATATTCAGTCAATGATCTAGCTGTTAATGAGCAAAATCCACTTGCTAAAAGTTTTTACGAACATATGGGATTTGAAGTATATAAAAGAGCCAATCGAGATGAACAAGGTAATCCATATCCACTTTTATATACGAAATTGTAATGTGAAGCACTTGATATTTGACGTACTTAAACACGTACCTGTATACTAAGGATGCAAGTAAATATTAAGGAGGAATCATGTAATGCAAAGAATGACTAATCCTACTCAAGCAAGAAAAGACTTTTATAAAATTATTAAATCAGTTAATGAAAATTCCACTCCTATAGAAATAAATGGACGAACAGAAGATGACAGTGCAGTTATTATGAGTGCTAAAGATTATAGATCATTACAGGAAACACTCTACTTAATGAATGACGGTACACTTAATAAAATTCATAAAGCTATTGCTGACGATTCTGGTGAAACTGATATAACAAATGGTGTTGATTGGGACAAAATTTAGAAATGTCTTATTCAATAAAATTTAAGAATTCTTCTAAAAATGATTTAAAAAAGATAAAGAATAGTCCATTTCGTAAGAAATTTGATGAAATAATTAAAGGGTTATCAGTAAATCCATATGATCCATCAGATAACTTTGAAAAATTATTTCCACCAGAAGATAAACTTTATTCTAGGAGATTGAATATTCAACATCGTATTGTATATTCAATTGACGAAGAGAAAAAGATAGTACATATTTATTCGGCGTGGAATCATTACGAGTAAAAAAACTTCACTAACAATCCTAATGCTTGATAATTGGATTCGTTAGTGAAGTTTTTTTGATACGTACTTAAAAGAGACAGTGTTTTTGTCATTGATCAACTCTTGAAATAGACCCATCATCAATATGGATCGGCGTATCCGAAAATTATCAACAATATACCTTGAATGAAAATTTAGCTAATAACTCTGAATTCGAACAGGTTCTGGGCATCCTTTGATTAAATTATCGGAAGCGATTAAAGAATTTCTCTAATTTCTAGTATCTAGCCAATAACTCAACGCCAATGTAAAAAGCAACAAACTAGTGATTAATAAGGTATATTTACTATCGGTTAAAAGACAATAAACTTCAAAAGCAAATAATATTCCAACGATAATGTAGAATAGCGCCCTTAATTTTTTATTCATGACAGAGCACCTTCTTAATATTTCTTTTAGTTGATATTTTAGGTGCTGGAGATAATTAAGGGTATTTTTAATAGAAGACATTTGGTAAATGATAATTAAGATCTGTATAAAGAATTGATTTTTCATTAACCTAATACGTGTTGAAGAAGTCCTAAGTAATTTGGGAATGACCCCAACAACTGCAGTAACTATGTTATTCAAGCGAATAGTTGTGACAGATTCATATCCTGTTGATCTAACGTTAACCGATAGAGAGAAAACCACTAATGAATTAATGAATACGGTTGAAAAATTCCCTGTAAATAAAATTAATTCCAAAGAGGAAGCTTTAAACTGGCTAGAAGAGGATGAATAAAAACGACTTAGTCATGGTTTATATTTCATTTACTAATAGTTCCAGTGGTAAAAGACGACCAGTCCTAGTATTAAAAGATGGATTAAATGAATTATTGCTTTATAAAATAACTTCTAAGTATGCAAATAAATCTGAACGAATAAGACAACAGTATTATCCTATTCAAGATTGGAAGAAAGCTGGATGCAAAAAGCCTTCTTATATTGACATTGATAGTTTATCGTCCTTTGATAAAAAGTATTTTGGAAAAATAGTTCTTATTGGAGCTTTATCAGTTAGAGATATTCGTGGACTAAATCAGTTTATCATTCAATATAATTCAAGACATAAAAACAACCTGTAAATACAATAGTATTTTACAGGTTGTTTTTTATTTAAGTTTTTTAATCAATTTAGCAGGATTACCACCAACAACAGTATATGGTTCAACATCCTTTGTCACTATTGCACCAGCACCAACAATGGCATGTTCACCAATTGTTACACCTGGTAAAAGGACAGCCCGAGCGCCGACCCAAGCGCCTTCTTTAATATGAATTGGTGCTGTTTTTAAAATATTCATGTGTTCGATATCATGATTAGCTGTCAGCATCGTTACTCCAGGAGCAATTTGAACATTATCTTCAATTGTAATGCCACCTAAAGGTACTGTGGTTAAACTATGATTGATAAAGACGTTATTTCCAATCTTAATTTTATTAGCACGATCAATTTGGGTAGGCGTCCAAATAGTACTATTTTGGGGTAGTCGGTTTTCAAAGAGTTGATCTAAATATTCTCTAAGTTTGGCATCGTTTGGATTGATGTTGTTAAGTTTGAAACAAAGTGATTTACTACGTTGGCTCTCTTTTACGCCGTCAAGATATTCTTGAGAATTCATGTCATATATTTTCATATTAGTTCACCTTTGAAAGAAATTCGGCCCCTTCAGCGGTCAAATGGTCGATAAAGGTTGATTCTTTAGTATCAAGTTGTTTAATATCGTCCATTTCTTGACTAGTCAAATCGAAGTCAAAGATATCAATGTTTTCCTTTAGATGATTGATACTGCTAGAACTAGGAATTGCAACGACATTTCTTTGCATCAGCCAACGTAAAATAATTTGAGCAACTGTTTTATGATGATTATTTGCAATTGCTTTTAAAGTAGGTAGCTTGCTTAAAACTTTGATGGTTTCGCCAAATGGTGCCCAAGATTGTGGTTGAATATCATTTTGCAGAGCATAGTTAGCTTCTGAAGTTTCTTGGAAGAAGGGATGCATTTCAATTTGATTGACCATTGGTTTGATATCACTATGCATTGTTAAATCAATTAGTTGGAATGGAGCAAAATTCGATACGCCAATGGCTTTGATTTTACCGTCTTGATAAAGTTTCTCCATTGCACGCCATTCACCGAGAACATCTCCGTAAGGTTGATGAATTAAGTAAAGATCTAGATAATCCAAGCCTAGTTTTTCTAATGATTCATTGAATGCTTTAATCGTTCCATCGTAACCATTTGATTGAATTTTTAATTTAGAAGTTACGAATAAATCTTTTCGATCAATATCACTATTTTTGATTCCTTGACCAACTTCAATTTCATTGTCGTAGTTTGCTGCTGTATCAATTAATCGATACCCCAAGTCGATAGCTTGTGGTAATATTTGGGGTAAATTTTTGACGTTCATTGTACCTAAACCCAATTGTGGCATAGATAATTTGTTATTTAAAATTACGTTTCGCATGTTTTCACTCCTCATTTATTAGCTAAATTCATCATAAGAGAGTATTGTAAGTATGTAAAATACCTATATTAAAAGATAAACTATCCATTTATTGAATAGGAGAGAGTATGGAAACTAGATTATTAAAATATTTTTTAACAATTGCCCAAACGGGTACTATTTCTCAGGCATCACGAGAACTACACGTTACGCAACCAACTTTGAGTCGACAGTTAAAGACACTCGAAGATGAACTAGGAACGGAATTGTTTATACGAAAACAACGCCAGATGATTTTGACCAATGCTGGAGTTCAATTACAAACGGATGCTAAACAAATTTTATCGATGCTTACTCAAGCCAAAACGCGTGTACAAGAAACTGATAATAAAATAGTAGGAACAATTGCTATTGGGTGTATTGAATCTAACGCTGCCAATTTACTGGCACAAACTATTAAGCGCTACCATAAACAATTTCCAGGTGTAAAAATAGAATTGTACGACCTAGATAGTACCGATATTCAAGAGCGTTTAGATCAAGGCTTATTGGATTTAGGAATTGTTTTAAAACCGAGCGAAACTGCTAAATATTATGTGAAGGATTTACAGCTAAAAGATTCTTGGGGATTAGTAGTTTCAAAGTCAGCATTCTTAAAAAAGGAAGATATTTCAAAAGTTGAATTGCGAAGTGTTCCTATCTTTATAACTCGTAACAATTTAATTCAAGCTGAAATGACTACTTTGTTGGGGATTCCGCTGTCAGAATTGCATATCGTTGGTAAGCAAAATCTTGTTTCCAACTCCTTGTATTTGGCCAAGAATCAGACGGCTTATCCTTTATGCGCTAAGGGTGCTTTTATCGGCGATACTAATGATTTGAAATTTTTACCCTTGAAAGATGCAGATTTAATTGAGCAACAAGTAATTTGGAGTAAACAACGTAAAGTTTCGGACATCATACAAAATTTTATTGATCTATTGGTTAGTGAAGACCAAAAGAATTATTGATTTCTGGTACCTAACCAGTAATTCAATGCTAATGTAAAATAATGGCCATAATTTTTTTACTCATGATGGCACTTTCTTAATGTTTCTTTCAATTGATATTTTAAGTGCTGGGGATGATTAAGGGAATTTTTAATAGAAGTCGTTTGATAAATAGAATAATTAATCGTAGAAAGCTGTTATCATTTTTAAATTCTGGTATTATATGTTTGAAATTGATATTAGATATTAAGAGGAGAACGAAAACTGTGGCTAAAGAAGATGAGGTTACTATTCAAGTTGAAATTGATAAGAAGCTTCAAAAAAACACTGAAAAAATTCTCAAGAATCTTGGTATAACGACAACAGATGCGATAACCCTTTTATATGAACAGATTACCAAGACTAATTCTTATCCAGTAGATTCGACTTTAACTGAAAGGGAAATCGCTAATATAATAGAAAAAAGAAACAAAAAATAGGATATGCGCATATGAGGGGATGATACATATTTCAAAAGAAGATGGAAAAATATCAAATATTGAAAGTAAAAATCATAGATCATCAAATAGTGAACAAGCACGTCCAGAAATCCTTGAAATTGCTAAGAGGTTATATGACAAGCATTCTAACTTAATGGAACGATTAAAAGATTTATGACAAAATAAAGGACCTTTCCTAATGTTGGGAAGGTCCTTTGTGTATCTCGAAAAATTATGACTTGAGTACTTTTGAAAGCTTTAACAAGAAATCATCAACTTTACTGCCAGGAAATTTAGTTGTCAGAATCCCATAGGATACATGGATATCAGTTTCCAGTGGTATAGAAACAAGATTAGGATGAATTCTCTTCCAAGGAGTTAAAGTGATCAAAGGAATGTTTTCTTCAACAGCTTGATTAAAAGTATTCATATCATAACGTCCTGTAGTTTCTACTATTTTAATAGTGGGATATTTATCATGAATGATTTTTCTTAATTGGTCGTTTTTCTCACTGATTCCCATAGGAACACTCAATAATTCTTGATTATCTAAATCTTCAAAACTAATTTGACTAAGTTTTGCCAAGGGATTGTCACTTCTAACGGCAATGCCAAAGTCATACTGGCCCAGAGTAATTGCATCAAATGATTGTTTTAAAGTCGTGTTATCAAAAGTTCCCACTATTATGTCGCAATTTTTTCCTAGCATCGCATATTCACGATTCTTTGAACGTAAGTCTTCTTGTAACTGCACAATACGGATCTGATAATCCGGCATTTGTGCGGTTATTTTTTTCCAAATTTCCATGAACGGGTCGGCCGGGTGCAAAATAGAAGTCCCAACGTTGATGATATTTTGTCCTGAAAGACCGGCCTTTCTAGTCTCTTCGATGGCAGTATCCAATAAACTCAAAATCTGATTTACATATGGAAGAAACTTTTCACCTTCAGCGGTTAATTTAGTCCCAGTGGCGGTTCTAACAAAAAGTTTAAGGTTTAATTCACTCTCTAAACGATTAATTTGTTTCATAACTGCTGTTCCCGAAATAAAGCTTTGCTCACCGGCTTTAGTGAAACTACCGTATTGGCTAACACGAACAAAAGTTTGTAATTGCGTTATATCCATAATTTATTCTCCTTAATTAGTATGAACTATAAGTTGATACTGGATTAATCATTGGATTCTTAAAATATTTCTTAAAGCTATTATACTAGTGTTTGTGATCAAGTGCGAATCATAAAAAAGGAGCATGATATGAACAAAGAGTTTAAAGGTATTTTATCGACAATTATCTTTGTTGGAATATTAATGTTTATTAGTTTTCGCTTTGGACCTAGTGATGATTCCTTAGCCGCTAAGAATACGAACCGTATTTCAACAGTTAAACAAATTAAGGATAAAGATGTTGTCGGTGTTTGGATCAATCATCATAACAAAAATCTTCATCAAAAGATAACTTTCCATAAGAATCATAAATGGAATGAAAACCAATACGGAGTTAAAAATATTTATTCTGGGACGTGGAAGATCGTTGGTAAGAGAACTATCAGTCTTGCACCGTATGGAGAAAAAATTATTTTTAACAAACACAATATTAAGAAAATCAATGTGGTCAATTATCATCACATTTTGAATAAAAAATAGATAGGAGAATTACATGAAGAAAATCGTTTTATTAGGTGCTACGAGTAATATTTCGAAATATCTAATTCCGATGTTACTAGAAAAATCTGACAACGAAATCACGTTGTTTGCTAGACGTGCCAATCAAAGGTTGACTGAATATAATGAAAATTCACAAATCACTTTAATTGATGGAGATTGGAATAATATCTCAGATTTGCGAGAGGCTATTAAAGGTCAAGATATCGTCTATATGGCAACCGGTCATTTTGTTGAAGCAAATCAAAACATTGTCAAAGTTATGAAGGAAGAACACGTCAAACGTTTAATTGTTGCCGGTGGACTAGGTATCTATGACGAAGTTGCAGGTAAATTTGGTAAGTGGAACGCCAGAATGATGGGTGATTATACCAATATCAAAAAGGCAGCAGCAGTTATTGATAACAGTGGTTTGGATTATACCTTCCTAAGAATGAGTTGGTTGTACAACCAAGACGGCAATTATAATTATGACATTGTTCCCCAAGGTCAACCCATGAAAGGAACTCAAGTTACTAGACAAGCGATTGCCAAATTGATCAGCAATATTATTGCCAGCCCAGATTTGTATAAGTCACAAAGTATCGGTGTAGTCGAACCAAATACAGAATGGGATAAACCATCATTTTACTAATTAAATAATATAAAAATAATAGGAGAGTATTAAATATGTCAGTTGAAAATAAAGTAGTCGTAATTACAGGAGCATCATCAGGTATTGGAGAAGCAACAGCTAAATTGTTAGCTAAAAATGGCGCTAAAGTTGTTTTAGGAGCTAGACGTGAAAATCGTTTACAAGAAATCAGTCAAGATATCAAAGATGCAGGTGGTCAAGCCACATACAGAGTTACTGATGTTACTAACCCTGATGACTTGAAGGCTTTAGTTACTTTAGCTAAAAAAGAATACGGCGCTATCGATGTTATCTACAATAATGCCGGAATTATGCCAACATCACCAATCAGTGCTTTAAAGACCGACGAATGGAACATGATGATCGATGTTAATTTAAAAGGTGTTTTGAATGGTGTGGCTGCAGTTATGCCAGATTTCACTACTCAAAAGCATGGTCAAATCATCACAACTTCTTCAGTCGCAGGAATAAAGAGTTTTATTGGTTCAGGTGTCTATGGAGCAACTAAGTTTGCGGTCAGAAATTTGATGGAAGTTATCCGGATGGAAAGTGCTAAGGAACAAACTAATATTAGAACAGCTACTATTTATCCTGCTGCTATCAATACTGAGTTGTTACAACACATCACTGATGAAAATTCTAAAGAAGGAATGGATAAATTGTATAAGTCAGTTGGTATCACACCAGATGCCATAGATGCCATTGCCCGTGTCGTTAACTTTGCTATCGATCAACCAGAAGACGTTAACGTTAACGAATTTACTGTTTATCCAACAAAACAAGGATAATTTGTAAATAAAGGAGAATAAATAGTGACACAAGTAAAAATTATTGTCGATGACAAAGAATTAATCGCCGATTTTAATAATGGTGATACTGCAAAAGAGTTACTAACTAGGTTTCCAATGAAGTTAGAAATGATGAATTTATATTCTCGAGAGATGACTTATAGATTTCCAGAAGCTTTACCTGCTAAGAAAAAAACTACAAGTGGTTATGAAGTAGGGGATATTGCCTACTGGGCACCACGTCATAGTTTTGTGATTTTTTATAAACAAACAGGTGAAGTCATTGGTGATTTACAAAAAATTGGACACATCAATTCAGATATTTCATTCTTTAATGGCTCTGGAAACGTTCCAGTAAATTTTGTATTAGGAGATGGTTAATGAAAAATGTTTTAATATTAGGCGCTTACGGTAAAATTGCTCGTTTAGTTGAAAAAAGACTAGTCGGTAATCCCGAGTATAAACTAACCTTGGTTTTGAGAAACGCAAGTAGATTAGATAATTTAAAAACAATCCAAAATGTTCAAATTATTGAAGGTAATGTTGATGATAAACAACTTTTAACCTCCATAATGCCAGACCAAGATATCGTGTATGCAAACTTAAACGGGAATATGGAATTATGGGCTCAAAATATTATTTCGGCAATACAAGAAACTAAAACTAATAATTTGATTTGGATTACAGGTTCTGGTTTATATCATGAAGTTCCGGATCCATTTGGTTCTTGGGTTGAAAACTACGTTGGACATGCATCAAAAGAAGATACTAGAAGAGCTGCCAAGATAATTGAAAGTAGTTCTTTACAATATTCTATTATTCGAGCCGCCTATATGACTAATGACAGTGAAATTGATTACGAATTAACCAAAAAAGGCGAAACATTTAAAGGAACAATGATTTCTCGAAGCAGTATTGCGGATTTTGTAATTAAAATAATTAATGATCCTGAAAAGTATATGTCAGAAAGTTACGGTATCAGTAAACCTGGCACTGACAATATGTTGCATCAAATACGAGAAATGGAACATGATATTTAATTTTGCCAATAAATATAAAATTTAATATTTCAAGAAAAAAGAGATTTCTTCAACGTTGAAGGAATCTCTTTTTTACTCTCTTGTAGTCGGCTTAATAACCGCTTGGTTTGCTGATTGGCTAAAACGTAGACACCGCAAGTAAAATAAAAAGGCAATTTAGCTCACTAAAAAACCCTCAACGACTTGCACTCGTTGGGGGTTTTGGTGTATATATGTTATTCTCTTCTTGCAAAAATATTATATCACAAAATGTGATGGTTTGTGGAAAGATAGCTATTTGTAATTAACCTAATACAAACATATAATAAAAACTATATTTCCTTCAAAAGGAGGCTTTCATATTGCTTTATTCACCATTATTCGAATGTGATGTACCTTCATACCGCTAATCAGTGGTGTGAATCCGCTGATTTCTTAACTAATTAAGTAAATAAAGCGGAGGTTTCATATTTTGAACAAAAATAAAATAATAGGTAGCATATATTTAACTTTAGCAGCATGTATTTGGGGTGGGATGTTTGTCGTTGTCAAATCAATCGTCAGTGAAGTTCCACCGATTCAATTAGTTTGGCTACGGTATCTCATCGGGTCAGTTGCCTTATTGGTAATCGCCTTAGTCGCAAAGATTCAGTGGCACTGGGATAAAAGAAATTTATTACTGATCTTCTTAATTGGATTAATTGGTGATACGATATCTATCGTTGCTCAAGAAACAGGTACGATGTTTTCGTCAGCTCAATTGGGTTCAGTTGTAACGACAGCGACACCAGCATTCATGATTATTTTTAGTTGGCCATTATTAAAAATCAAACCAACAAAGGGTAAGTGTATCAGTTTATCCTTAGCAATTTTGGGTGTTGTATCAATTGTTGGTTTCCACTTTAAAGGAAAGAACTTATTATTAGGGGTAATCTTTTTGTTGATTGCTGGACTTACTTGGGCCTTGATGTCAGTTTTAATCGAATTAGTTGATAAAAAATACAGTATCATTCAAGTTACTTTTTTAGGTACTTTAGTTGCTATCGTCTGTTTAACGCCTGTTATTTTCATACAAAAGAGAACCTTATTGAATATATCCTGGGGTAGTGTGCACATTTGGTTAAGCCTTTTATATTTAGGAATAATTTCTACTGCCATTGCATTTTTCCTTTGGAATAAAGGATTAGTCTTATTTCACAGCCCAACATCAGGATTGTTCTTCTTGTTTCAACCAATTGTTGGAACGCTTTTGGGATGGTTATTTTTGAATGAATCAATAAAAGTTGGATTTTTTGTCGGCTTGGGATTGATTTTAGTAAGTATAATCGTATCTATCAGAAATGAATAGTAAAAATAAAGCCAGTCGACTCATTTATATTGTGAGCTGACTGGCTTTTATTTGTTTTATTTCAGATGCAAGAACAGAAAATCAAAAAATTTCAACGGTTGATATTATAAAAAAAGGCGATGTATCATGGAAATATTAATATATGTGGGATGGTAAATTAATGGAAATATACGGTTTGAAATTAAATAACGAAACTAATCCAATTATAAATAGCAATGTTTTTAATTTTAGTTGGAAATTTAAAGAAACTGACAATATACAAAGTAATAAGCAAGTTTCCTATCAAATTTTTATTTACGACGGTACACATAAAACAGTGTGGAATAGTGAAAAAATACAGTCGTCAAAATCTATAAACAATGAATTTGCTGATATACAATTAGAAGATCAGGAGACATACTCTTGGCAAGTAAAAGTCAATGATGAATCTAATAAAGAGATATATTCGAAAGAAAGTAAGTTTTATACTGAAACGAATTGGAAGGATTCAGATTTTATTAGTTCGGATAACAACTCTTCTCTACCAGTATTTACAACCCAATTTAAATTGAACGATAATCCTGATAGTATCAAGTCAGCAACTTTGTCAATTACTGGTTTAGGAACGTATCAATTAATTTTGAATGATCAAAATTTGGGTGAGCATAATGACATAAAAGAAATGCTCAATCCGGGATGGTCGGATTACCATACACAAATCAATTATCAATCCTTTGATGTAAAGAATTCTCTCAGTGAGAATAATACTTTAAAAATACCAATAGGTAAAGGATATCTTTTAGGCAGAATTTCTCAATTTTCTAATTATGAAAGTATCTTTTCTGACAATGTAAAAAGTCCTTTATTAATTTTGAAATTAATGATCAAATTTGATAACGGTAAAAAGCAAGTCATTACAACTTCAAATAATCCAAAATGGCAATTTTTTGATCAATTAAATCACGTGGATAATGATATTTATGATGGTGAAATAATTGATTTCACTTTAGGTTCAACCGACACGAAATCTGTCACTGCACCTAAAATTGATCAACCAACAGTTAAGAAAATTTTAACTCCAAGTAATAGCGCCAAAGTATACGAAATTTTAAAAGATAAGCAAAATCCGATTTTAACTTATAGTTATAATCCTAATAAAGTAATCGCCAATCCAAATTTGGAACTGGGAGAAGTTGAGTTGACTAAAATCACCGATTCTAATTGGATTGCCGATAAAAGTACAAGATTGCTTTTTTATTTTGGACAAAACATGGCAGCAACTATAAACATAACCTTTCAGTCAAAAACAAATGTTAAGACAAAGGTTCATGTTAAAACTGGGGAAATACTAAACGATGGACAAGGAAGCATTGAAAACAAAACTGGTAGTGATGGTCCTAAGAATTCACTCCATCATCGAAACCTGATTTCAGAAATTGGTGGTGATGCTAAATCTGAAGAAGTTTTCATTGTACAAGATAACAATGATCATCAATACAATGCGACATGGACTTTTCACGGATTTAGATACATTGAGGTTGAAGTAGATAATCCCGTCTATATTAAGGGTATTCAACAAATTCCAGTTACCTCATTACTACATAAGAATGCTAATTTGAAAACAAACAATTCTGACTTGAATAGACTCATTAAAAATATTCAGTACGGTGAACAATCTAATTATTTATCTATTCCAATCGATTCGCCTAACAGAGCTGAACGAGCAGGATGGTCCGCAGATGCACAAATATTCACTACTAGTGGTTTAATGGGCTTTGATAGCACGGCTTTTCTCAAAAATTACTTGGAAGTGATCAACAATACCGAAGATAAATCAGCCTATAAGAGTATTATGCCCAAATCATTTTTGCCACAATTAGCTCAATTACAAGCAGCAGGGTGGTCTGATATAGGGATAATATTACCTTGGAAACTTTATAAATTTACTGGCAACGAATCATTTATTTCAAAGTATTACTCTAATATGGTTGAGTATATGAATTTGATAGGAAGTACTAATGATGTCGACACTAATTATGATGATAAAGTCTTCGGTGATTGGTAAGGATTCGCTCCAGCATCGACTCCTTATATGAATGCCATTTATCGAGCTTTCACAGCACAAATTATGGCTGAAGTTTCACATGTTTTGAATTATTTTGATAAAGAAAAGGAATATAAGAAGCTCTTTAGTTTGATTAAAGATTTTATTCAAGAAAAATACGTTTCAAACATAAATGGTAAATTCAATTTATTAACCAAAACAGCTGACAATGTCGATAAATCATTTCAAGGTTATAGCTTTGTAGATAATTCTCAAACCGGACTTCTTTGGTTCCTAAAGTTACATCTTTATTCTGATAAAAGCCAAAAAGACAGTGCTATTCAGGTATTGAAGACCTCAATCGAAAACAATGGACAAACCATCAGAACAAATATGCCAGAGAATTCATTAGCAGTAGGATTCTTAGGAATAAATATTCTCTTACCAACTTTAAGTGAGATTCATTTAAATGATACTGCTTATAATTTATTACTTAGTGATGAAAATCCCTCCTGGTTATTGGCAGTTAAAAATGGTGCAACCACGCTTTGGGAAAGATGGGATTCATATACAAAAGAAAAGGGGATTTCTCCCGATGCAATGAATTCATTTAATCATTATGCCTATGGTTCGATTGCTGAATGGTTGTATTCACAAATGTTAGGAATAAAGGTCGATCCTACGAACCAAAAATATCCAATTATAATTTCTCCTGTTATTGATACAGGTGAAAAATATAATGATCAAGAGAGAATCAAACATGTTAGTGGATTTTTAGAAACTATTTACGGGCAAGTAGCTGTTGAATGGAAGTCAAACGATAAAGTTATGACTGAATTAACTATAGATATTCCTGTAAACAGTGAGGCACTATTGAAATTAGATTCAGCTAGTGCCAAGAATTTGGGTTTATTAAAAGATACTAATGATTCAACAGATACATTCGATTTGAAACTAGGATTTGGAAAACACAGTTTTAAAAATTAAGATATTCAAAAATAAAGCCAATCAACTCAAAATGAAAAAATGAGTTGATTGGCTTTTACTATTTATAAATTTCTAAGATTTATTCCATTAAGTTGGTCTAAATATTCATCTAAATTTTTACGATTAGCCTCTGTACTAAGTAAGTACAAGGTTTCTTTCCAAGATTGAAATTCTTTTTCTGAGATAATAACTACGTTACGATTCTCAGATTTTGTAATAATTACATGATCATCAAAGTCTGCTACATCATCAGTAATTTTTTTAGATTTTTTCTTGCTTCAGAGAGTGTAGTTGCATTGGTATTTCTTGAAATTAGAAGAAAATCAAAGCTAAACCACCAACCAATAAGAAAATATAAAAATATAATCTGTCAGACATAATCTTTCTACCGAATTGCTTGGAATTACTAATGTTTCCAACGATAGCAAAGATTGCCAAAATTATAAGTCCGATGCCTAAAAGTACCGTCATGTAAGATCCCCCATATTCTTAAATGCTCAATAATTATATTATCTTACTTTTTAAAACGGTTTGCTACAATACTTGTCGTCATTTTTTAGCTCCTCAACAAATTCAAAACAACCGAGCCCATACCTTTTGCAGCAACGAGTAAACAATTTTCATCCATTAAAAATTCTGGACTGTGGTGGGGATGATTCATACCGTCATCAGGGTCACAACCTACGTAGAAGAAGCAACTAGGACGTTCTTGTGCAAAATAAGCAAAATCCTCGGAAGGGTCTTGAGGGCCACAATCAAAGACTTGTTTAATTTCTGGGATTTTGGCATCTTTAATTGATTTTACTACTTGCTTAGTTAACTCTTCATCATTGACCAAGACTGGGTAATTGTCATTATAATCAATTTCAACTTTCATATCGAACATTTCAGCAGCACTCTTAGCAATAGTTTCGATACGTTGATGAATCGTTGATCTAGTCGATTCTTTCATGATTCGAACATCGCCTTTTAACTCAACAGAGGCTTTAATAGCATTGTTTGAACCCACGCCGTCAAATGAACCAATCGTCACACTAGCTGTATCGAAGGGATCGACATTTCGTGAAACGACTGTTTGTAAAGCAGTAACGAAGTAACTACCAGCAACGATAGCATCTTTTGATAGGTGGGGCATTGAAGCGTGTCCGCCCTTACCGATAAATTTAATTGAAAAATCTGCTCGACCAGTTTGAGTTTCGCCCCAGTGATAACCAATAGAACCAGTTGGCATTGATGTCATAACGTGTGCGCCAATTACTTCATCAATACCGTCGAGTACGCCATCTTTGATCATACTTTTAGCACCACCTGGAGTAATTTCTTCGGCAGGTTGATGAATGATTCTAATTTTGCCGTGTAATTTGTTCTTCATTTGGTATAAATTTTTGGCTAAAACCATCATGTAAGCTGTATGTCCATCATGGCCACAAGCATGCATCACACCTGAGTTTTCTGATTTAAAAGGTAAGTCATTATCTTCTTGAATAGCTAAAGCATCGAAGTCAGCCCGTAAAGCAATTGATTTGCCGGGACGACCTGAATCGATATCGATTACAAAGCCGTAACCATCACCAAAATTTTTAGTTTCGATACCTAATTTATGATAAAAATCCTTGATATACTTTGAAGTATTCTTTTCATGGAAAGATGTTTCGGGATGTTGATGAAGGTAGCGGCGAATTTGGATAATTTCTGTTTCAGAATCGTTTAAAGCTTGCATTAATTCATTTTGAATTGTCAATTTGATTCCCTCCTTAATTTTTTGATACTTCAAATGTACCACAGAATTTTTAGGGAATAATACGTATTTAATAATTAGTTTTTTCTTTTATAAATAACAATGCTATCAATAACATTAATAATGAAACAGCCCCCATAACCATAAACGACATTCTGATACCGATAATACCTACCGAAGTAGAAACCAAAGTCACAATAGCGGCGAATAATGCTGCTCCCAAAGCCCCACCAATTGTACGTAAACAATTAATAATTGCTGTTCCATCTGTTATTAAATTCTCTGGCAAGTATTTTAACCCCCAAGTCATAATTGGAGTCATTAATGCTGCTACACCAATTCCTTCAAAAATAGTAGCAATGATTATGAACAAAATACTTGATTTTAGATTTAAAGAAGTTGCCATGATAGTAAATATGATCAATGAAATGCTACCAACCAATCCTAAAATCCTTATTCCATATTTATCATAAATATTACCAGCAATTGGACTTAAAATTCCAATTAATAATGCTGCTGGCATCATTACTAAACCATATACTGTTGCCGATTTTCCTTGAAGTGTTTGTATATAAATGGGTAGGACAGTCGTAGTACCATTCAAAATTGCATATAGCAAAAAACTGATTAACGTTGAAAATGCAAATTCTTTACTTTCAAATGCTTTAACATTAAGCAACGGTGCTTTCATATGTAGCTGTTTTGTATAAAAAATGAAAAGAAAAATTAAACCTACTAATAAACTGCCTCCAGTTTGAAGATTGAAAAATTTGAAATTACCAATATTTCCCAAACCATAGATAATTCCTGTAAAAGCTAAAGCAGCATAAATCATAGAACTAATATCAAATGAACTTTTCTCTTGATCCAAAATATTGTCTAAGAATATAAAAGCCAAAATCAAATCTACTATACAAATCACGATAACTACATAGAAAATCAATCTCCAACTACCGACATCAATCAATATACCAGCAATTAATGGCGCAATAACAGGGGTTAATCCTATCGCTAATCCATATAATCCCATTCCAAATCCTTGTCGATCCGCTGGAAAAATTTTTAAAATAATAACTTGTGTTAATGCCAATACTAAGCCATTTCCAATTCCTTGAAAAATTCTTCCAATGATTAAAATAATAAAGTTTGATGCAAGGGCACTAATTAAAGATCCTAATGTAAAAGATCCAACATTAATAAGAAAGATCTTACGAGTGGGAAATCTTTTAATAATAAATGCTGTGATTAGAATCATGATTCCACTAACTAATGAATATAGGCTAGTTACCCATTGAGCACTACCGGCTGATATCTTAAAATCTGTCATTATAGCAGGGAGTGCCGAACTCAAAGCAGTGGCCATCATTGTTGAAATAATAGCCATCAAAATAACCGTAATAAAAATCCCATTTTGTTTCTTTGATAAAAATTTCATAATTATTCCTCTTAACGTAGAAGTATGGTTTACAAGGATTAATTTTAATTGACACACTGTCTTATAACAACCTACAATGTTTGTTATAGTGTAAAATTACTGTACAAGATTATTGAATTTGTCAATTAAACAAAACACATGAGGAGAAAAATCGTGAAAAAAGAAGATCAAAGAACCAAAATAACTAAAGAGATATTTCGAAGAACCTTAATATCACTTCTGGAAACTGAAAATTTAAATAGGATTAGTGTCACCGAATTATGCAAACGAGCAGAATTGAGTCGGGCGACTTTTTATACTTATTACATTGATATTTTTGATTTGTTCGAAAAAATCGAAAATAGTGTATATGAAAAATTAGAACAATTTTTAAAGGAACATGACTCTAACGCTTCCAGATTGGAAAAAATCGTTGAATACGTAGGAGAACACAATCGTTTATTCTCTGTGCTTTTAAATGTGGATGGTTCCAGCAATTTTAAAAGGTCGATTATGAAATTAACTCGGTCTTTTGCAGGTTCTGATGATAAAAGTGAGAGATCAAATATCCACGACTATATAGAAGACTATGCAGTTGATGGAAGTATCAGCGTTTTATTGCACTGGTTACAAAATGGAAAAAAGGAATCTCCGCAAACGATTAGTAATTTATTGACTGTTTTGCAGAGCTATTCTGATAAAGATATTGAAAATGTAATCAAAACTAGTTAGTTTTTCCTAAACAATATTGGCCTTTTAATTACTTTTTGAACATATTTACCAGAAGTGTTAATTAATAGAACAATTCTCTAAACATTGCATATTGATATTGAACACTCTGTAAACTAATATTCAAAGTGTAAACAAAATGCTGAGGAGAATCGAATACATGAATGAATCAATAAAAACAATTAACTATTTAGGAAAAGAACATGGAAATTTTAATCAAGAATGGTTGGCTCATCATAAAGCATCTGAATGGTGGTATGCCACAGGCCTTCTAAATGATGAGAATAATAATTTATACAGTTATCAAATAGTTTTAATCAAAACTGCATTTGGTAATTTAGAACCTTGGAGCACTCAACTAGCATTAACTGATTTTACTAATAACAAGCATTATTTCTTCGAAAAAGCACAAAAAGATGGTGAAGGTTACTCAGTTGGAGATAACTTTGCTAAACGTGATGATCTACTTTCTATCGAAAAAAGTAATGATGGCTTTATTATTAATGCTGAAGCTGACAATTTTAGTATTTCATTACAAACTGAATTTGGTAAGGGCGCATTTTGGCATGCTGATAATGGATATTTAGTAATGGGAAAACCTGAACTTGGATCAACTACTTACTATTCTTATCCTAGTATGCCAACAACTGGTAAACTTATTTTAGATGATAAAACAATTCAAATTAAGGGAAATAGCTGGTTCGACAAACAAGGTGGCGAATTCCAAAGCTTAAATCCTCTAAGTCAATGGGAATGGTTCTCTCTACGCTTCAAAGATAATGAGCAAGTAATGCTATTCTCATTCCCACAAGATGATTACCAAGACGGAACCTATATCACAGACCATTCACAACGTCTCAATAAATATACGATTACACCAAAGAAAATTATTGAAGTAGATGGTATTAAATTCTCATCTGGATGGGATATAGATTTGCCTGGTATTAAAGATGAGCATTATACTTTAGAGCCAATTATGGCAGGCCAACGCAATGGTGCATATTATGAACAAGTTTCAAGAATTTTTGATAGTTCAAACAATCATGTGGGAGACTGTGTAGTAGAATTACTTCCTGGTGCCCGTACTCCTGATTTTAAGAGTGACTGGGGTAAAAGATAAACAAAAAAAACAATCTTTAAAGTGTCCAAGAACTCTTTAAGGATTGTTTTGTTTATATTATAAGAGAGAAATATAAGATATCTTTGATATACAGTTATTGTATTTCTTTAGATACAAGATAAGTATTAGACGAAGTTAGAACCATCCTTTATGCTAAAAGTAAAAATCGTAGAAAGAATGTGTTCAAAATCAACAAAGAAGAAGTTTTGAAGAAAGCTCGTGAAGGTGGCAATTTACGTTTCACTAAAGAAGAACTCGAATTGGTGGATGAAATCGTCGAAAAGAATTCACTGATAATCGATCAAATTAATCAACATTCCCATAATACAAAAGAACGTCGAGAACTATTTAGTCAGTTATATGGATACCAAATTCCCGAGACGACTGACATCAAGGCACCTTATAATGCTGACGTGGGATGTCAAACGTTTGTTAAAGATAATGTTTTTATTAATAAAGATTGTTTCTTCATGGATCTTGGTGGAATTTGGATCGATGAAAAAGTCAAAATTGGACCTCGAGTTAGTTTGGTAACAGTAAATCATGCTGAAAACCCCAATCATCGGGATGATCTAATTACGGGTTCAATTCATATTGAAAGAAACGTTTGGCTAGGAGCTAATGTGACTGTTTTGTCCGGAGTAACTATTGGTGAAAATTCAATTGTCGGGGCTAATGCCTTAGTGACTAAAGATGTTGAGCCAGATAGCATTTACGTAGGAGCACCGGCTAAAAAATTACGTGATTTAAGATACTAAAGGAGAGATTTATTTTGATGACAGAGCACGAAAAATTATTAGCAGGACAAGATGCCAAGAACTTAATTTCCATGCTTTGATTAACATGCCATAATATCAACGTTAAATGCACATTTGTTTGTAATAAAAGTGCCTTTCGAATACTACTGTCGGATAAGTAAATTGATAAAAAAATACAAATAGTTATTCTTAAATTATCAAAAATATTGGAGCAAAAACATGCCAAATAGGCCACAATTTGATTCAAAAATGAATAGTGAAGTTTTCATTAGTTTTTATTGGTACAAAACAGAATTACAACAAATATGCAGAGAATACAAATTACCAAGCTATGGAACAAAAGCAGAGTTAACAGACTATATTGTAAAATTCTTGGATGGCATACCTTTGTCAAATATCAAATCTGTTAGAAAAACAAGACGAAGTACCTCTAAAAAATTGCAGTAAAAAGACATACGATTAAATACAAAGTTGCTGAATTCCGGCTTTTCTTTAAATAAGGAAGCTAGAAAATTCTTTGAAGATTATTACAATGTACCAAAATTCTCATTTCGTAAATCAATGGGCATTAAAATGAGAGAAGTTGAAAAGAGTGGAGATACAAAAGCTACCGTTGCCGATCTAATCCACGTTATAGAAAACGACGAATCAGATATAACTAGTAATAAAGAAGAACAAACTTATCAATGGAACAATTTTGTACGAGACTTCATGAATGATAAATCTTCAAAAAAGTACAAAGATTCAATGAAGTTCGCAGCAATTCTTTGGAAATTAGTGAGAAACTCTGATCAAGAAAAGAAATACAGTCATGAATTAATGATTAAAAATAATAAATTGATTGAAATGTATTTAAAATAGCAAAGTCTGTAGATTTATCGCAGATTTTGCTATTTTTGCTGAATAATAAAAAAAAGTCAACACCCTATTTAAAAGTAGAGTATTGACTTACAATTATAAAATTCATTTAAAACATCATAATTTTATTACTTCAATTGTGACCTTACTTCTGATGAGAAATACAACGATCCAGTAATTAATAGTAATTCATTGGATTTTAAATTGTGTTTGATTTCTTGATAAGCTTTTTTCCAATCAGAACAAAGTGTTATTAATGAGTTCCAATCCTTATAGTCATTTACATTGATAGCTCTTGTATCATTAAAAGTGGTCAATGTAATATCAACGTTTGGAACTTTTAATAATTCTTTTAACATGGTTCCAATATCTTTTGTAACTATGGCTGAAAAAAGGATTTTAACGTGATAATTACTGTAATCACTGAGAATATTCTCTTTCAGTCGTTTAATTGCATGAGGGTTGTGAGCTCCATCCATTATTATTAAAGGATCTGAATTGATTATTTCCATTCTTGCCGGCCATTTTGTTTGTAGTAAACTTTTAGATATTTCTTGCTTATTAAAAGGTAGATTATGTTTCTGGATGTATAAATAATAAACTTCTAAAGCCACTGCCGCATTTTCTGCTTGTTGATGACCAATCAGTGGAGTTTCTAAATTCTTTAATATAGTATGACGATTTACAAAGTCAAATTGTTCAAATCTTTGATTAACAAATGTCTTATAAATAGAATGATAATCTTGATTCCAAATATAAGTACGAGCATGATTTCTGTCAGCATATCGATTGATGACATCTACAGCATTCTTAGGAATATTCCCTAAAATGACAGGCACATCAGGCTTAATAATACCAGCTTTTTGATATGCAATTTCTTCAATTGTATTACCTAAATAAGCTGTATGATCTAAACCAATCGTTGTAATAACTGAAAATTCAGGTTTGATGACATTAGTACTATCTAATAGGCCGCCCATGCCAACTTCAATTATGGCAATATCGACTTTTCCTTGAAAATAATAGAAGGCTAAACCAGTGAGGATTTCAAATTCAGTAATCCCATAAAATTCTTTTTGAGAATCCATCTTTTCTACCAGTGGTTTTATTTTATTGCCCATTTCTATTAGGTCATTATCAGATATTTCCTGACCATTAATTTCTACTTGTTCGGCGAAATCTTTAATAAAAGGGGAGTTAAATGTTCCTACTTTTAGATTATTGGATTTTAATAAATTGGCAAGATAACGTGTAGTAGACCCTTTGCCATTAGTGCCTGCAACATGAATCGTTGGATATGTTTTTTCAGGATTATCAAGTAAACGTAATAGCTCTTTTATACGTGTTAAACCTGGGGAACTGCCAAAATATCCCCTAGAAAGAATCCATTTGATAACATCTTCACCTGTCGTAAACATGATTACTTTTTGACCATATAGCGACTAGTAAGAGTTTTTAACGGTAATGATTTACCAAAGAACATAATGGATCCTGTCTGAATAAAGAGCATAGCAACAGATTTGATAATTCTGGGTATCCATAAACCGATATTGAAAAAAGGAACCTTGTACATGATTGAGAGCCACAGTGGAGTTAAAAATAAGCTAATGATAATAGTATTTAATAACACACATATGAAAGTATTTTTAAAGGTAATTTCTTTTTTATAAAAGAAAAGCCCGTACAATACACCTGCAATGAATGCATTTAAAGTAAAGCCTATGAAAAATCCAGCTTTTCCAAATAATGTCGTTCCAATTATATCAGCCACAACGGAGGAAATACCGGCCCAAAAAGGACCAAAGAGCATTCCTAAAATAGCTTGAGGAATGAATTCAAATGAAACACGTAAAAACTGCGTTTCAACACTTAGATAATTAGTTAAGATAATTATCATAGCGATAAGTAATCCCATCGTTGTAAGTGAATAAGTATTTATTTTTTTGTTCATAATAAGCACCTCGTATAGAGCTGCTACACGTTATTATGCAGCGAATGCGAGAATAAAATCGCAAATAAAAATTTTTCGTTCAAAAGCACATTCCGTCTTTTTGACACTTAACGCTTTATTCTCTACTCTGTTTTTTTTATTTTCCATATTTAAAATGACAATTTATGTCAAATTAGAAACACTTTCCTCCTTTAATTATGAATTTAACTCGTTAAGTATAAAAATAATTTACTGAAAAAATCAAGGTTATTTGCATGATTTTTAAATTAGAAATTAACTACAAGTATTGGATTTAAAATCATAGTTGAGCAATATAAATTGGGAACGAAGGTTAAGTCTTGTCGAATTTGAATTTATAAATCCTATTAAATCAGTATTTTAAAAAAAGTGACAATATTTTTCTAAAAAAATATTATATTTATTTTCTAGGATTTTATATTTTTGTAAATCAAACAAATTATTATAAATACCTTTTATGCTAGATTATTTAAACAAATAATAAAGAATATATGCTCCATTTTCCAACAATTAAATGAATTATTGAAAATAATTTTTTGGTTTTTGAGTTATCGTTTGCCTTTTGAAATCGTTTGCTATACTGTTGAGTTATCAAAAAAAGGACGGTATACAAAATGTCAAATAGAAGAGTTGAACCTGAGCGTACAGCCGATAATGCGGGTTGGATTGATCGAGGTCCTAGAAATTACGAACGTGATTTACAAAACCCTGATTTGCTTGTACCACCAATCACTGATCATGGTACAGTTTCCAATCTACGTTTTAGCTTTTCTGATGCACATATGAGGATTGAAGAAGGCGGTTGGACACGTGAAGTTACCAATCGTGAACTACCAGCTTCACATGATTTAGCTGGAGTCGATATGTGTTTGAAGCCAGGAGCATATAGAGAATTACATTGGCATAAAGAAGCTGAATGGGCCTTCATGATTGCCGGAAATGCTAGAGTAACAGCGCTAGATGCCGAGGGTCGTAGTTTTATTGATGATATCAATGCCGGAGACCTTTGGAATTTTGAAGCCGGAATTCCTCATTCAATTCAAGCCTTGGATCAAGGTTGTGAATTCCTACTTGTATTCAGTGAACCTGATTTCTCTGAAAATAATACCTTCTTACTAACTGATTGGTTAGCCCATACTCCAAAGGATATTATTGCCGCTAATTTCAAAGTTGATGAAAGTGTATTAGCCAACTTGCCTGGTAAGGAAAAATACATCTTCAATGGTGAAGTCCCAGGCCCAATTTCTGAAGTTAAAAAGAACAATCCAAATGGCGACGTACCTTCACCATTTACATTCCATATGAACGATCTGAAACCACACGAGTTCGAAGCTGGTAAGGTCTGGATCATTGATTCAAAAGTTTTCCCAGTTGCACAAACAATTTCAGCTGCAATCGTAGAAATTCAACCAGGTGGTATGCGTGAACTTCACTGGCACCCTAAGTCAGAAGAATGGGATTACTTTGTTCAAGGACACGCCAAAGTGGGTGTTTTCAATTCTGCCTCACTTGCTAGAACCTTTAATTTTCAAGCTGGAGACGTTGGTGTAATTCCAATAGTTGCCGGACACTATATCCAGAATATCGGTGATGAACCTTTGATCTTCCTAGAAGTATTCAAGAATCCTATTTATTCAGATATTTCTCTAAACAAATGGTTGGCAACTTCACCAACACAAATGGTTTCTGATCATTTGAATATCAGTCCAGAAACAGTTGAACAATTTCCTAAAGAAGAAGCCGCAGTAGTTTGGTATGATCAAAGCCATTCAAAGAAGAATGTTGAAAGTTCTACTGAGGAGACCCCTCAAGATCTTCAATATAAAGCCGGACAAGTCTTCAAATAGGAGTGATCAGATGCAATATGATGTTCTAGTTATTGGAGGCGGAGTAGGTGGCGGTTCTGTCGCTTTAAATTTGGCCAGTCGTGGATTTAAAGTAGCCATCGTTGAAGAACGTGACTGGGGTGGAACAACAATCAACCGTGGTAGTACTCCAAAACGTGCATTGTTAGCTAGCGCTGAAACACATTTTCGGATGACTCAGTTAGTAAAAGATGTCGCACCACTTAGTTGGTCAGAAATGGCAAGTCATAGTGCCAAAGTGGTTTTGGCTGCTAATCAACGGTACGGAAATAATTTGGTCAATGCAGGAATAACAACTATCGAAGGTCACGCGACTTTTGTAAATTCAAATACAATTTTAGTTCATGGTCAAAGGTACCAAGCTAAAACGATTGTCTTAGCAACTGGTGCTCGCCCTAGAAAATTAGAGTTCCCTGGAAGTCAATATATGGAACACAGTGCTAGTTTTCTAAAGGCCTCTAATCTACCTGACAAGATAACGATTGTTGGTGCAGGAATCATCGCATTCGCATTGGCTAGTATAGCTACGGAAGCAGGAACGAAAGTAACAATCGTTCAACATAATCGAATGGCATTAAGGATTTTTGATCAAGGTTTAGTTCAAACTCTAATTAGTCGCTTGGAGAATGCTGGGGTAGTGTTTAAATTTGATAATACCATCCAAAATATTACTGAACTATCATCTGGTTCTTACCAAGTAACTACAAATCAAGATCAATTCGAAACAAAAGCCATTTACTGTGTTGCTGGAAGGGTACCAAATACAGAAGATTTGAATTTATCGGTCGCTGGTGTAAAATTTGGTCCACTAGGTATCAAAGTTGATGAAAGACTAAAGACCAGCAATCCTCAAATTTTTGCACTTGGTGATTGTTGTGATGCCCCTGTCCCTAAACTAAGTAATTACGCTATCTATCAAGGTAAATACTTAGGCAATAACTTACAGAAGCCAGTACAATTTCCAATTAAATATCCAACACCTGCCTTGACTGTATTCAGCATACCTAAGTTAGGACAAGTAGGAATTAGTACACAAAAAGCTGCTGATAAGCCTGAACTAGAAGTAAAAACGATGGATATAAAGAATTGGCAAACGTATGCCCGTAATGGTGATGATTTAGCAAAACTAAAAATCATTTTCAATAAAGGTAATCAACAAATCGTTGGAGCAGAAGTTTTGAGTCAAGATGCAGATCAATTAGTTGATTACTTATCATTACTAATTCAACAACATGTCAGTGCTGATGATTTACAACAACAATTATTTGCTTATCCTAGCCAAGCTAGTGACTTATATGGAATTTGGCAATCAAGATAAGTGATTTGACAGCAAAAGCCAGAGCAGGTAGTCCTGTTCTGGCTTTTAGTTTATGTATTTTGTTCAAATTTAAATCAGAATGAGGAAAAAATATGGAGGGAAAATTTCAATATCCAATTTCTTAGATATGTTAGGAAATACTGAAATAGCGGCCATGTTTTTATCGATGACAGTAGCGGGAGAACTGGAAGAATTTAGAAAAGTACGAGGTCAAACGTTCACACCGCTAACAATGACAAGTAATCTAAGGGTATTAGCCGAAGCAGTTTTTGATGAATCTGTTTCTCATGCGGAAACAGCTAGACAGAATGCCATACAGATATTTGCTTTGATGTTTTGTTTTATAACTGGAGCCGGTCTAGTTGGATACACCAAGGACAATCTAGCAAACAAAACAATTTTAATACCTCTAATTATTTTAATAATATTGGCTATATCGTTATTAACTAGTTATGTTAAAAATTTTATTTAAAAGGAAGTCTGATAAATCAGAGCAAAGTCTGTAGATTCATTACAGGTTTTGCTTTTTGTTTTGTTGTGAAAAAATAAAACAGTAACTAATATATCTAAAAAGCATCAAATATGTTGGCTTTTTATTCAATTTAATACCTATAATCATTATTTGTTTGTTTCAACTTCATCATACATCTGCTTTAAAACGACTTTAGCAGCCGAAGACATATTAACGTTCTTCAACCAAATCAAACTACTTGAAGACTTCAAATGTGGATATAGTGGGCGAAAAACTAGATCAGTTCCGATTGTATTGATTGTACGTCCTACGCCAAGTGCATATCCAACTCCAGATTCAACAAAGAGTAGGGCGTTATAAAGCAAATCGTATAGTGCCGTTACTTTTAATTTTTCTTGATTACTGCCAATCCATTTATTCAGCGTATTAGTAAATTCAGGTTGTCGAGAAATTATTAAATTCGATGCTAATAAATCATTCTTATTTATTGATTCTTTCTTTGCCAAGTCATCATTTTTGGGTATAAAGAGTCCCCATTCTTGATTGCCCGGAAGATTTAAAAAACTATAATTCTTATTATCCGTTGGTGAAAGAATGATTCCAAAATCAAAAATTCCATTATCTAATGACTTTTTGATCGTATCAGCATTCGTACTGACAAAATCGATGAGTATATTAGGGTAATCATTATTAATTTTCTTAGTCGCTTCGGCCAAATATTTAACACTAGGTGTCTCATTACAACCAATGATGACTCTTCCACTGATTGAAGAAGGTTCATTTCCAATATTTAACTCCGCTTGATCAGACAAAGTAATGATTTGTTTAGCCTTATCTACTAAATATTTGCCGTCTTCAGTCAAAGTAATCTCTCTATTTCCACGTATAAAAAGCTGAGTTCCTAATTCATCTTCCAATGCTTTAAGCTGTCGAGATATTGTAGGTTGAGAAATGTGTAATAACTGAGCAGCCTTATTCATATTCTTTTCCTGTGTAACTGCTAAAAAATATTTTAAAACTCTTATTTCCATGTTTTTTCCTCTGCCTTTTAGTTAGACCTATTTTTTCATTATAGGTATTAGACATTACTAGTGTCAACCCATATAATCTTAGGCATAGAGTTACGAAAGAAAGAATTCGAAAGGAAAAAATTATGAGTTTAAAAAATAAAACAATTATCGTTACAGGAGCATCGAGTGGTATTGGTGCAGAAACAGTAAAACAATTAGTATCAGCCGGTGCTAATGTGGTCTTTGGATCAAGAAGACTTGAACCTTTAAAAGAGCTTGCAGATAAATTGCCAAAGGATCAAATTGCTTTCATGTTCATTGATGTTACAAAAATAGACGATATGAAAAAGATCGTTGATTTAGCTGTTCAAAAGTTTAAAAAGGTTGATGCGCTTTATAACAATGCGGGAATTATGCCACTATCAAAATTACGTGATGATAGACGAGATGAGTGGAAACAAATGCTTGATATCAACGTCATGGGTGTCCTAAATGGAATTTCTGCAGTTCTGCCTGTTATGCATAAACAAGGTTTTGGTCATATATTAGCAACTGATTCTGTAGCTGGTCACGTTGTATATCCAGATTCAGCTGTATATGCCGGTACAAAGTTTGCTGTGAGAGCAATCATGGAAGGTTTACGACAAGAAGAACTAGATAATCATATTCGTTCAACAATCATTTCCCCTGGAGCAGTTCAAACCAATTTGTATAAAACGACCAAAGATGAAAATCAAGCTAAAGAATTAGTAGAATCATGGAAGCAACCAAATAACTCATTGATCACTAGTGACGTTGCAAGTGCAGTTGTCTTCGCTATCGATACACCACAAAGGGTGGCTATCAGTGATATTGTTATTCGTCCTTCTGAGCAAAGGGTCTGATTTTAATGGCAGAAAGCTTAAAAGTATTTAAAGATGCATTAAAAGGGCAAACGATTATTTATAACAGTAGCGAATATGACGAATTAGAGCCTATCGTTCAAAAAGATATTGAAATTCTGAGAAAGTACAATCAAACTACTCACTCTTATGAAGAAAGCCAGAGTTTACTTGACGAATTATTTGAACAAAAAAATGAAAATCTAACTATTATGCCACCATTCAATGTGGATTTTGGACCACAAGTTAATCTTGGAAAAAACATTTATATAAATAAAAACGTCAATATGGTTTCTCTAGGTGGAGTAAACATAGAAGATAATGTTTTGATTGGTCCTAAAGCCATCATTATTTCAATCAATCATGATCAGAATGAAAAAAATAGACGAAATTTAATACCCAAAAGCGTTCATTTAAAGAAGAACTCTTGGATCGGTGCCGGAGCAATAGTTCTTCCTGGTATCACAATTGGTAAGAATTCCATTGTTGGAGCTGGCTCAGTGGTCACAAAAGATGTACCAGATAACGCAGTTGTTGTAGGCAATCCCGCAAAAGTAATTAAAAAATTAGAAAACGAAAATAAAAGAGGAAATAGAAATGAAAAATAAGAAATTAGAAACACCAAAAATTGTTATTGGAACTTGGGCATGGGGAGATACTGGCGAATTAGGAAATGGATATTTCGGCAGTAAATTAGAAAAAAATGACCTTCAAAAAGTTGCTAGTAAGGCAATCAAAGCTGGTTTTACTATGTGGGACACAGCTGCTGTTTACGGCATGGGACATTCGGAACAAGTTCTAGGAGAAGTTTTAAAGCAATATGATCGTAACGATTACCAATTATCAACAAAATTTACTCCACAAATCGCTGAAGACGTTGAAAATCCTGTAGAAACAATGTTAGAGGGAAGTCTTAAAAGACTGAATACAGATTATATTGATCTATATTGGATTCATAACCCTAAAGATGTAGAAAAATGGACTCCATATTTGATTCCACTTTTAAAAGAAGGAAAAATTAAACATGTTGGAGTTTCTAATCACAATCTTCAAGAGATCAAACAAGTCAATGAGATACTAGGCGAAGCTGGATATAAGATTGATGCAATCCAAAACCATTATAGTTTGTTATACAGAAGTTCTGAAAAGGCTGGTTTAATTGAATACTGCCAAGAAAACAATATTGACTTCTATTCATACATGGTCTTAGAACAAGGAGCCTTGACTGGAAAATATGATTCTTCTCATCCATTTCCTGAGGGAAGTACTCGAGCAGAAATCTATAATCCAATGATGCAAAACTTAGAATCATTAAATAACAGTTTGAAGATCATTGCAGAAAAACATCAAGCTTCAGCAGCTGATATTGCGACAGCTTGGGCTATTCAAAAAGGTACAACACCAATTATTGGCATCACTAAATCTAAATATATTGATGATGAAATAAAAGTTACTAATATAAGACTATCTAATGAAGAAATGAATATGCTCGAAAAATTTGGAGATTTAGCACAAGTAAATACTCGTGGTGAATGGGAAAAAGATATGAATATTAATTAGTTAGATTCTTATTTCTTGATATACTTGATATATATGTGAACGTGCACATATATTTTTTAAAATTACGGGTTAGAAGTAAAAATTCATTTATTTAGAGCAAATCTTGTTCAAATGCATTTCTCATAGTTCAATGACTAAGTGATCAAATTATTTACCTTATAATTACTATTTAAAACGTAGCAAAATCTGTAGACTCATCACAGATTTTGCTTTTTGTTTTGTTACGAAGAAATAAACTAAGAACCAATGTATTCTAAAAAGAATTACAAGTATCAAATTTAAAATCATAATTAAGCAATCCAAGCCAAAAAAATAGAGCAGAACAAAAAATACCAAAATCCAGTAGTTAAATCGGATTTTGATATTTAAGGTTACATAATATATATTATACGAAGTTGTGTATTTGAAGAAAAAGAACCTCTAAATTAGAGATCTTGAGAAGATTCTAAATTCTTCAGATATTCAAGTGCATCAGACTTATAATCATGCTTCTCAATTTGTTCATTTAAAGCATCATCATCGTGCGTAAAAGTTATTCCTTCAGCAAATAGTCGTTGATACAGCTCACGAAATGGTAAATCATTTTCTTCGGCGATTTTTAATTCGTCATCAATTGAGTATGCGACTTTTCTGAAGTTTACATCGACAAGTCCTTGATCAAAACTTAAAACTGCATACTGAGCGCGTCTGTCAGCACGGAATTTTTTCCAAGCAGTATATGGTTGGCCAATTGAGCCGGGATTAATAACCAATTGATCTTGGGAGCTAGTTCTCATTAATTGATGATGCACATTAGCATATATTGCGAGGTCGTAAGGTTTGTTGAATAATAACTCATCGAAGTTGGCTTGATCTTCATATGGAAGCAATTCGTGTCCAAAGTTTTTCTTTGGATGATTGTGCGTTAAAAGGATATTTAAGCCTTCAAAGTTGATATTTTTTGAAATAGGCCATTGCTGGACTTGTTGGATATATTTAGGGTCAAGGTGATTCTTTACGTATTTGATTAACTCAATCATATAGGTGGTTTGGGGTTTATTGATATATTCTTTGCTGACACTCAAAATATTTTCAAATAGGAAATCGTCCCAATTGCCACGAATGAATTGGGTAGTATTGATTTGATTGAGTAGTTCCAAAATAGACTCTGCACCAGGACCAGGCATGAGTAGGTCACCTAAAAACCAATATTCATCTACCCTTTGCTTTTCTGCATCTTTAATGACTTGAGAAAAGGCGGTAAGATTGCCGTGAATGTCCGAAATGTCCGAAATAATTGCTACTTTTTTCATTGTTTGCCCCCTTCTTTTGTCCCTATTCTTTGATTTTAACGCTTTTTGTGTCATAATTTTTTGTTTTTGGTTTTTTGAGTTATGTTTTCGTAAAACATATTATTTAAACAATTATTTCATTTCAAATATGCATTACATTCTGATTGATTTATTGAGTTTTTCACTATTTTAAATGAACAGTTCATCATTAAATAATCATAGAATGCGTCTCTCAGACATCACTTGATCGTCATATAGTCCCTTTTTAGCCCGAAATACAGTTTTAATCCCGTCCTCCCTTTTTCAGATCCCCGTCATATCAAGGTTTGTTTCCCTTTTTATTTTTTACCTTTGATTTTAAGTTTTCGTAAAACATTTATTATTATCTACCCTAGATTGACAAAAAAATAGATCATTTCTAAATGACCTATTAACTACACTTCTGAAGCTTGATACTCTTTAATTTCATTTAAGAAGCTTTCACCATACTGCTCTAGTTTTACTTTACCCACTCCACTGACGTTGAGGAAGTCGGCTTCAGTAACTGGATTTTTCACGCACATATCTTTCAAAGTCTTATCTGAAAAAATCATAAATGGTGGCAAAGCTTGTTTTCTCGCCCACTTCGTTCTCAAAGCACGTAATTTCTCGAATAGATCCATATCGAAACTGCCATCAGCCACAATGGTTCTACTCTTAGTAACGTTTTCTGGTTTGTATTTCGGAAGATCTTGACGTCTGGCCACGTTAATTTTTCCTTTTAAGACGTCAACGCCCTTTTCTGACAATTTCAAGGTTGGATACTTACCACCTGACCCGGTCAAATAACCATTGGCTGCCAAAAATTCAATAAAACGGCTCGTTTCTTTTAAGGTCCAATCTTCAAAAATACCAAAAGTCGACAGTTCTTCAAAATGATGCCAGTCATTTGCTACGTCATCTTTGCCGACTAAAACTCTGGTAATCATCTTCTTACCGAAGTTTTGTCCCATTCTAACGACACAGCTCAAGGCTTTTTGGGCATCAGCTGTTACATCCACCACTTCACGGTCATCTAAACAGTTAGAACAGCGACCACAAACTTGGGTATTCGTTTCCCCAAAGTAATCCAAAATAAACTTCATCAGACACGTCTGCGTTTCAGCATAACGACTCATCTCAAATAGTTTCTTACGCAAACTCAACTTGTATTGATCATCACCTAAGGATTTATTGATGAAAAATTGATGCAAGCGCAAATCTGCTGGCGTATACAATAAAACTGCTTCAGCTGGCAATCCATCACGTCCTGCACGACCAACTTCTTGATAATAGTTCTCAATTGTCCCAGGTACCGTAAAATGCAGCACATAGCGCACGTTAGTCTTATTGATACCCATTCCGAAAGCATTTGTCGCAACGATTACGTTGATTCGGTCAAATAGAAAATCTTCTTGCTGATTGTGACGTTCCGAATCACTTAACCCAGCGTGGTAGCGACCGACTGAAACATCATTTTCTTTCAAAAAATTGTAGATTTTATCAACATCTTCTCGACGACCGGCATAAATAATACCAGATTCGTCTGGATGCGACTTCACATAATTTAAAACATAATCAATTTTATCTACGCCACGTTCAATCTTTAAGGCCAAATTATCGCGATCGAAACCAGTTTTAATGATATTTTCATCGGGAACATCCAAAATTCTAGCTAAATCGGCTTGGACTTCTTCTGTAGCCGTAGCTGTCAAAGCTAACCATGCGCAATCAGCCGATAAGTTTTTTAAAGGTTGGATCATTTCCAAGTAGCTACTGCGAAAATCATGACCCCAAGACGACAAAACGTGGGCTTCATCAATCGCAATCAATGAAATATCTAAACTTGACAACCAACTATAAAACTCTTCATCGACGATTTTTTCCGGTGCAACAAATAACAGTTTGACCGCACCACTTTCGATGTAACGCATTCTTTCTTCGCGGTCGTGCCACTCAACAGTACTATTCAAAAAAGTTGCCGGAATACCATCTTCATTCAAACTATCCACTTGGTCTTTCATCAACGAAATCAATGGTGAAACGACTAAAGTCAGTCCCGACATAATTGTAGCTGGCAACTGGTAACAAATTGATTTACCGCCACCAGTCGGCATGATCCCCATGGCTTTTTTGCCGTCTAAGACCATTT
Organism: Companilactobacillus pabuli; assembly: GCF_014058425.1. Classification (NCBI taxonomy): domain Bacteria; kingdom Bacillati; phylum Bacillota; class Bacilli; order Lactobacillales; family Lactobacillaceae; genus Companilactobacillus; species Companilactobacillus pabuli. The sequence goes on along the minus strand of NZ_CP049366.1, from coordinate 1,017,296 downwards.
GAATCAATTCTTTTTGACCTGGACGAAACGTATCGTAACCAAATTCTTCCTTTAAGATAGCTTCTAATTTCAAGGTAAAAAACTCCTATTTATCAAAAAATATATAGTTAAAGCATAGCATAGATGTAAAATTATTTTTTAATTGCCCTTAAAATGCTGACTTCAATTTGTTTCAAACCTGTTTGAATCGTTGCTTCGTCTTGAGTGGATATTCGTTGGGTTTGAATGAAATAGAAAATGATTTGACTGACAACTAGTCTCAAAAAGCCTAATTCATCCAGATCATCCCTCAACTCATTAGTTGCTTGAAGTGGCAGCCAAATATTTTGTTCAAAAATATCTTTTATTTCAGCAATTTTTTGTAGGACTTTATCTTTAATTTGCTGATTGATCAATAATTGTGAGACTAAAATCATTGCTGCATCTTTATTTTGTACCAAAAAATGATATCGATCTTGAACGATGAAATGAATCATACTAGCTAAATTTTTATCCTGTTCCGATAACTTCTGTGCGAATTCTTTACCATAAGTCGGCAATAAATGCTCAATCAAAGGTTCCAGAATAACGAGCAACAGGTCTTCTTTAGATTTGTAATACTTAAAAATAGTTGCCTGGCTCATCCCTGAAGCTTCAGCAATCTGTGAAGTAGATGTTCCATAATAGCCTTGCTTAGAAAACAAATTAATAGCAGCCTTTAACACTTGCTTCTTTCCAAATGGCATGTCACTAGTCATTAACCAGTCATTTATATCCTCAAATGCTTGTTCCATTTTGTTACACCTTTCTATATTTTTTCAATCCTTGAATATTTAAAATCGTCAATATTACTAAAAATAACAATAAAACTCCAATCTCAGGCAAAATTTTGCCAAAGCCGTCTCCAGACATGACTACGCCACTCAAAGCATCCCCAGCATATTTTAATGGCAAGATATAAGATATCGCCTGTACGCCTTTAGCCATAGTATCTAAAGGAATGATCCCTGAGAAAAATATTTGTGGCACGATGATCAAAGGAATAAATTGCATCATCTGAAATTCCGATTTAGCAAAGGTCGACATTAAGATTCCAAACGCTAAGGCGACCAACGCTAAAACGAAGTTAATTAAAATTACGTAAAAAATACTACCAACTACTTCAACTTTTAGCATCCAGACGGTAAATAAGACGACTAACAACGTCTGTAAAATTGCTAAAACACCATAGCTGAGCATATATCCAAAAACTATCTCTGAACGTTTTACCGGTGTCGCTAAGAGTCGGTTTAACGTGCCAGATGTTCGTTCATTCAACAAAGCCATCCCTGAGATCAAGAATACAAAGAAGAAGACGAAAAATCCCATTAAAATTGGCACTATTTTGTCAAAGAAATTAGTATCAGCATTACCATACTCGTATTTTTGCTGAATTTTAGGCTGTGAAACTTTTTGTCCTAGCGGTTTTAAAACTCGTTTCATCTCCTGCATAGAATTAGCTAACAGAGACATTCTAAAAGCGGACTTAACTGCTTTAGTTTTACTAGCGTCAATATTGGCATAAGTTACTTGAAAATTATTACCTTTAGCTTGCACGATAGCATCTACTTTTTGATTGGATAAAGCTTCTTTTGCCTCTTTAGTGTCGTCGTACTTTTTAGTAGTTAAATGACTAGTCTTACCTAATTGAGTAACTAAGCCCTCATTGACATTTACTGTAGCAACTTTTACGTCCATCGTAGAATTAACTGAGAAGACTAATTTCATCAAAAATAAAATAAAGATTGGTGCTAAAAACATCAACATCAAGGTTCTTTTATCTCGCAATAATTCTTTCGTAACTCGTTTAGCGATTGCTATTGTTCGCATTATTCAAACCCTCCGCCTTCAAAAATACTTCTTCAATCGAATTGACTTGATAAATTTTCTCTAAACTTAACGGATCGTCATAGGCAATGATTTTTCCATCGAGTAATAAAGCCACGTCATCACACAATTGAGCTTCATCCATTACGTGAGTTGTTACTAAAATTGTTTTGCCCTGATTGCGAAGATTCTGTAATTCTTGCCAAATCTTTCTTCTCAAAGCTGGATCTACTCCGACTGTTGGTTCATCTAAAATCAAAATATCATTATTGCCTAACATCGCAATTGCTAACGAAAGCCGGCGTTTCATCCCTCCAGAATAACCACTGACTCGTTTGTCCAAATCTTTAGTCAAATCAACGACTTCTGCTATGTGTTCGATAAATTGCTTTGAATTTCTCAGAGCTTTCATATCCGCATAAAATTGCAAGTTTTCTTGGCCAGTCAATTGCTCGTACAAAGCATCAGATTGAGCCATATAACCGATTCTTCCTAATAATTTACGATTAGGCATTGTTTGTTCAAAAACTGTCGTCGACCCTTTATCTGGCACTTCCATACCCAAAATTATCTTGATGATGGTCGATTTACCTGCACCAGAGGGTCCAATTAATCCAATAATGCGTCCTTCTGGTATTTGAAAATCCACTTGTCTTAAAACCGTTTGCTGCCCAAATTTTTTAACTATCCCCCGCATTAAAATAACGTTGTTAGCCATAATCTATCCTCCTCGGCTAGTATTTTACCAGTGAGTGAGTGGTTACTCACTATGCTTTTCCCCACAGTATAGTACTAGCTAAAATAAAAAGCCATCCCTTATTTGAGATGACCTTCTAAACTCAATAAACTCTCTTTCATGACAACTCCACCACGATATTGACCGATTTTTCCCGTTTTAGTTACTACTCGATGACAGGGAATGACCATTAGGACAGGATTCTTGCCGATAGCACTCCCTACCGCTCGAACTGCTTTTGGTTTATTGATCTCTTCAGCAATTTGCGTATAGTTTCTAGTTTGTCCATAAGGAATCTGTTCTAAAGCTTCCCAAACACTTTCTTGAAAAGCAGTTCCTGAAATATCTAGCTTCACATCAAATTTCTCGAGCTTACCTGACAAGTACGCTTCTAGTTCGGTGGCAATTTTAGTTAATCTAGCTTCATCTTCTATTAATTGAACATCTAGATAAAAATCCGACAGTTCTTTTAAGTCTCCATCTGCTGAACCGACAAAGGCTAATCCTTTTGCAGTAGCGGCCAAAAAATAAGTATGCCCTACGAGCTTGAATTGGTGATAATACAAGGTTTTCATATCCATTCTCCTCTCTTTATTAGCATATTACTCTAGTATCAATAATTAATCATTTTGTATTTTTGTTACATTTTATAAGTTATTTTAAGATTCATATTGTAATTTTGTTACACAGGCTATATGATATTACTTGTAAAACGCTTACAAAAAGGAGGACCAACAATTGCTCGGGTTTTCGTATTACCTCGATCATACTTTGAATGAGGATGATAAAAAATATCTTCAAAGTATGCAGCAACACCATTTTAATGAAATATTTACTTCGCTTCACATCCCTGAAGATGAGCCATCGCAATATGCTACTCGTCTACAACAATTGCTTGAATTTACCAACGACTTGTCACTACACGTATTTGTAGATATCGACAAGCGTTCACTTAAGAACTTGCCACATGATTTAACCGGTTTTTCATTGCGACTTGATGACGGCTTTACTAATCAAGAAATTGCCCAATTATCTCAAGACGGTCCGGTAGCTTTAAATGCTAGTACCTTAAGTGAACAAGATATTACTGAATTAAGGGACTTCAAAGCTAATTTCAAAAATTTAGAGGCTTGGCACAATTTTTATCCACGTCCTGAAACTGGCTTAGATAAGAATTGGTTTATTCAAAAGAACCACTGGTTAAAGCAACTGGGATTGACTACACAAGCCTTTATCCCTGGTAATCAAATGTTACGGGGACCAATTTATTCTGGGTTACCAACCTTAGAACATCAGCGCCAACAAGATTTATTGGCTTCAGCGTTAGAACTAGAAAAATATGGCGTCGACAAAATCTTCATTGGTGATCCTAGATTGAATCTAACCTATCAAACTAAATTCAACGACTACTTTACTGAAGGTATTTTAGATCTATGCTTAAAAGCTAGTCCAAATTTTCCACCATATTTAATCAACAAAGTCTTACACAATCGACCCGATCCAGCTGCTCAAGTAGTCAGAGTTGTCGAAAGTCGTGGGATGAATGCTTTAAATAAACAGACGATTGAACCACTCGACAACATCCCTCGAAATGCTGGTTCAATTACGATCGACAATCAAAAATACGGGCGCTATATGGGTGAAGTTCAAATCATCAAGACAGGCTTACCAATGGACGAAAAAGTCAACGTCTGTGGTCATTTGGACCAAGCTTCAATGCAGTTACTACCCTACTTTAGTGCCAATACCGCCTTTAGGATCAATTATAAGGAGTGAAATTATGGATTTAACGAAATTAAGTACTGAAACACGTAATCAAAAGAGTATGGAACTAGACACCATGTCAGTTGCTGAAATCTTAAAATTAATGAATTCAGAAGACCAAACAGTTCCACTCGCTATTCAAAAACAATTACCACAAATCGAAAATGCTGTTGAGATCATTATTCAACAATTCAAAAAAGGTGGCCGTTTGATTTACTTAGGTGCTGGTACTAGCGGTCGTTTAGGAGTTTTGGATGCTGCCGAATGTGTACCTACTTTTGGAACTGATCCAACGCTAGTTCAAGGATTGATTGCCGGCGGTCAAAGTGCCATGACAGTTGCCGTTGAAGGTGCTGAAGATTCACTAAGTTTAGCACAAGAGGATTTAAAAAAGCTCAACTTAAACGAAAATGATGCCGTCGTTGGCTTGGCTGCCAGTGGTCGTACACCTTATGTCATTGGCGCTTTAAAATATGCCCAAACAGTTCAAGCAGCAACTATCAGTATCGCTTGTAACGAAAATGCCGAAATTTCAAAATTTGCTGAATATCCTATCGAAGTGGTCACTGGCCCAGAAGTTTTGACCGGATCAACTCGTCTAAAAGCTGGAACTGCCCAAAAACTAGTCTTAAATATGATCTCCACTACTTCAATGATCAAACTTGGCAAAGCTTATCAAAATCTGATGATCGACGTTAAGCCTACCAACGATAAATTAGTTGAACGTGCCAAGAGAATTATCATGCAAGCAACAAACTGCGACTACCAAACAGCAGCGGATACTTTAAAATCTGCTGACCAAGATGTCAAAGTCGCAATTATTATGATTTTAACTGGTAGCGATAAAGATAAAGCCGTCAAAAATCTCAAACAAAACGATGGCTTTGTCAGAAAAGCTATGAAGGAGGATTAAACCATGGCTGAGAAAAAAGAAGAACGCTTAGCTCGTGAAATATACAGTGCTGTCGGGGGACCTAGCAATGTAGAAAAATTGATTCATTGTATGACTAGAGTCAGAATGACGATCCGCGATTACGATAAAGTCGATATGGAAAAATTAAAGGCAATCGACGGAGTCTTAGGTGTCGTTCAAGAGGATACCTTACAAGTCGTCGTTGGACCTGGTCTAGTAAATAAAGTTGCCCAAGTGATGATCGACCAAGTTGGTGTCAAATTGGGCGAACCTTTCCCTAAAGATTTAGCAGACGATAACCAACCTCAATTATCCGAACATCAAAAGGCTAAAGCCGAAGTTACTCAAAGAGCCGCTGAATTTAAGGCTGAACAAAAGAAGAAAATCAAACCTTCTAAAACTAAGGCCGTCTTGAAATCTATCTCTAACATTTTCGTACCTTTGATTCCAGTCTTCGTTGGTGCTGGTTTAATCGGTGGTATTGCCGCCGTTCTCTCCAATATGTTAGTTGCTGGTGATATCAGTAAGAGTTGGACTGAATTTATTACGGTTCTAAACGTTATTAAAAACGGTGTTTTTGCTTATTTAGCTATTTATGTTGGTATCAACTCCGCTCAAGAATTCGGGGCAACTCCTGGTCTTGGTGGTGTCATTGGTGCCGTAACTTTACTTTCCGGAGTCGATCCTAAAGTTCCGCTCCAAAATATCTTTAATGGTTCAGCTCTTTCAGCTGGACAAGGTGGTATCATCGGAGTTATTTTCGCCGTTTGGATTCTTTCAATCATCGAAAAACAATTGCACAAGATCATCCCTGATTCAATCGATATCATCGTGACACCTACATTGACGCTTCTAGCAGTCGGTGTCTTCACGATCTTTATCGTCATGCCTATTGCTGGTGTTATCTCTGATTCATTAGTTGGTTCCATCATGTGGGTTCTAAAAGTCGGTGGTGCCTTCTCTGGATTCATCTTAGGACTATTCTTCTTACCTATGGTTATGCTTGGTTTGCACCAAATCTTAACTCCTATTCATATTGAAATGATCGACAAAACTGGTTCTACTTTACTATTGCCTATCCTTGCTATGGCTGGTGCTGGACAAGTTGGTGCTGCTTTAGCTCTTTGGGTTCGTTGCAAGAAAAACAAGAAGTTAACTAACATGATCAAAGGTGCTTTACCAGTCGGTTTCTTAGGAATTGGTGAACCATTGATCTACGGTGTTACTTTGCCTCTTGGTCGTCCATTTATCACTGCTTGTATCGGTGGTGGTATTGGTGGTGCCGTTGTTGGAGCATTCGGTAACGTCGGTGCGATTGCCATTGGACCTTCTGGTGTCGCTTTGATTCCATTGATCACTAATGGACATATCTTAGGTTATGTTTTCGGACTACTAGCTGCCTACGTTGGAGGCTTCATCGCTACTTACTTCTTTGGTGTTCCAAATGATGCTAAGAAAGCTACTGAATTGGATTAATTAATGGAAAGCTTAATCTTTTCAATTAAACAAAAGTTGCCCGAATTAACGAAGACAGAACAAAAAATTGCCCACTACGTTATAAATAATCCCACAAAAGTAATTTCAATGAGTGTTCAAGAACTAGTCAGTGCAATACCAACGAGTTCTGCTTCAATTGTTAGATTTGCTAAAATATTTTGTCCCAATGGTTTCGCAGATTTTAAATTGAGATTATCAGCTGAAAGTGAATTGAACCAAAAAATTTATGATGAACTAGACCCCAAGGACTCTATCGATGATTTAAAAGATAAATTGTCCTTTCGGATCAATCAAACCTTAATCAGAACTAATAGTATTTTGGACGATGTTTCTTTAGCTAAAGCAATAAAAATTTTGAATCGAAAAGAGACCATTGTCAGTTTTGGAATTGGAGCATCCCACTTAGTAGCTGAAGATTTCCAACAAAAATTCTTTCGAATCGGTAAAACCGTCATTACTAACAATGATATTCATGTCATAGCAACGATTTTACTAGCTAAAAAGCAACAAGCAGCAGTCTTGATCATCTCTAACTCTGGTGAAACTAAGGAAGCTATCAACTTAGCACGTCTTGCAAAACAAAATAAAATCCCTATAATTGTATTAACACATAAAAATGAAAGCGTTTTAGCAAAAATGTCAGATGTAGTTTTGATTCACGATGACAGTACCGAAAACAGTTCTTTGCGAAGTGCCGCAACCACCTCTTTGATTGCCCAATTCTATGCAATTGATTTGTTGTATTACAGTTACTTCAAGTTAGACTTTTCTAAACACGTCAAAGAAATCATCTCTTCACAAAAATTTATTGCTAAGAATTTCAAGGAGGAAGATTAAACATGGGATTATTTTCTAGAAAAAAGATCGATGAATTCGTTTCGCCTGCTAATGGTGAATTGATCCACTTGGACAAAGTCAACGATCCAGTCTTTTCACAAAAATTAATGGGTGATGGCTTTGCAGTTAAACCAAGCGATAACGAAATCGTCGCTCCCATCAGTGGTGTTATCGGAACAGTATTCCCTACTAAACACGCCTTAATGATCACTTCTAAAAATGGGCTAGAAATTATGCTACACTTAGGCATCGATACGGTTGAATTGAATGGACAACCATTTGAAATGTTCGTTCAAGAAAACGATACCGTCAAAGCTGGTCAAAAGCTGGCTACTATGGACTTACAAAAAGTTCAAGCTAGTGGTAAAGATACACCGATCATGACTATCATCACTAATTCAGATGCTGTTAAAAATATGGGGGATTTTGAAGATAAAACCGTTTCTGCTGGTGATAAAGCTTTAGAAATTGCCGTCAATTAGATTAAAAAGTCAGGTTAAAAGCCTGGCTTTTTTGTTCCAGCGATTAACTAACTGTATAATATAAAAAAGGAGGTTTTCTAATGGTTAAAATTCCTTACTTGACTGGTTTTGAAGCTTATTTAAAAACCAGAAAAATTTCAGACAAAGCTCATACTGAATATATGAATTCACTGACTGATTTTTTCAATTATACGATTCAGAACAATCCTGACTATAAAATCACCGAAGATATCAAAGATGTTCATGAAATGGATGTTAGACTCTTTAAGAATTTTATGTTGGAAGATCTCAAACTCAGCGCTAGTACGATCAACAAAGTTATTAGTAACTTGAACGTCTACTTTAAATACCTCTTCAGTGCCAAAAAAACGCCCGAGATTCCAACATTAAACATAAATAGTGTCACTGTACCCAAGCAGAGTGATTTTCCTGTAGAAGTCTTTTTAAAGCTTCCCTACTACTTACAAGCTGACTTGAGTGTTTATACGCGGCTTTTAATCTTGATCGTAGCTAAAGGGTTCAATTATAAAGAGGCTATGCAATCAGGCTTTTATCAAAAATTCAATCAACTGGATTTTGACGAAGATGAGACTAAATTCTTAAATATCTATCGCAATTACATCGAATCTTATAAGACTTATTGGAACAACGACAATCTCTTTTTAAGTCGGAATCGTGGAGCCAATAGTCCTTTGTTGACTGTCCCTGCTATTCATCGTGATCTAAAACGTGACAGCGAAACTACTAAATTGGATCTCTCACCAAAAAAACTTTATACGACCTTCATTCTCTTAGCTTTGAGTACCAAAGAATTGAGTAAAGATCAAAAAAGAGCTCTGGATGCTTTAGACACTCCCTCTTTGATGTATTATCGTCGTTTAAAACGTGAAACAAATTTTGATATTTAGAAAGTGTGAAAAATGAAAAATATTGCTGTATATTGTGGCGCTGCTACAGGAAATGATGAAGTTTACAAATTGGGAGCCAAGAAACTTGGCCAATGGATCGTTAAAAATAATTATGGTCTAACTTATGGCGGTGGCAAGTTTGGCTTAATGGGCGTAATTGCTAACAGTGTTCTAGAAAATGGTGGCTTCGTTCATGGAATCATCACCCAAGAATTGTTCGACCGTAAATTGGCATTTGAACAAGTTTCCAAATTGGATATTGTTGACGATATCTCCGTCAGAAAACAAGCCATGCTCAATGATTCCGTTGTTAACATTGCTTTACCAGGTGGACCAGGAACTCTAGAAGAAATTGCCGAAGCCTTCTCTTGGACAATTTTGGGCGACAGTAAGAACCCTTGTATCTTTTACAATATCAATCACTATTATGATCCACTAGAAAAATTTTTCGATTCAATGGCACAACAAGGCTTCATGGAACCTTCCACACGAAAGACACTACTCTTTAGTGATTCACTAACTGAAATAAAAGATTTTATAGGTTCGTATAACCCTCCAGCATTACGAAAATATAAAAATTAAGATGAGCGTTTTATTTAACTACTAAACAAAAAGGAGTTATATTTTAGTTGTCAGATAGGAAATGATATCTGACGAATATACTCCTTAGATATACATTACAAAATATGGTTTTCTCATTAATACTATATACAAATAAATATCCTCCCAATTTTGTATAAATTGAAAAAGATATAGACCAATAAACTTATAAACTCTCTGATATATAACAAAAAACACGTTGGAATTAATTTTCCAGCGTGTTTTTATTTATATTTTATAAGAAAGCTGTGATAACACCAGCAATAACTACTAGTACTAATCCAGAAAGAACCATGATCATTTCTTTACGTGTCTTACTTTCATGAAGGAAGTAGATACTACCTAATGTAGCAATGATAACGTTCATTTGTGAAAGTGTGAATCCAGTAGCTAATCCGTTAACGTCTTTACGAGATGAAATCAAGTAAGTTGCAGCGGCGAAGGCGAAGAAGATACCACTGATGATATTTAGATAAGTACTCTTTGACTTATAAGGCTTAGCTTCACGATTACTCTTAGTAAGAAAACCGAAAACCGTTGCGGCAACTGCCATACCAAAGGCTTGTGGCAAGAAAGCCTCGAAACCAGTGATTGTTACTGCCTGTGGAAAGGCTGAATAACCAACATAACCAATTGTAGCAATCAATACCAATGTAATACCTTTAACAACGCCTGATTCACTCTCAGAAACCTTCTTTTCACTGTAAGTAGTCAAGTAGACTCCGATAATGATCAAAAGAATTGCAAAACCACCAAATAATTTAGCCGTAATACTAGGCCATTCACCTAAAACGATCACACCCCAAAGTGATGTACCGATCAATTGGAAACCAGTTGATACTGGCATAGTTTTCGAAACACCCATCTCAGCAAAGGCGTAGAAAACTAATGATTGAGCAGCTGACCAACAAACACCGGATAAGAAGGTGAATAACAAAGCCTTACCACTTAGAAGTGGTGTTTGAGTAACAAGTGCTACTACAATCGCGGACAAAAATGTACCGTATGTTGAACCAATAATTTGGTTAACTGGTTTTCCTCCAAATTTACCAGTTAAGATTGGGTACAATCCCCAACCAATCATCGGCATTAGTCCAATTAAAATATTTACCATACTCATTTTTTTACAAACTCCCTTTAGTTCAAAATAACAAAGCAATTTTTCAGCAATGTGGATATTATATCAAAAGTGAGAATGCGTTTTCAAGAAAAAAGTTCGTTTTCATTAAAAATATCATGAGAAATACTTTATTTTTTTGATATCTTGGCATTGCAATAGTTCGGCAACCGTTTACAATTATTTAATTATTTATGAATTATTTTTACCATGAAAAACAAATAACCTTTTTCGTAAATCGTTATCATAAAATATATTTTACATTCGAACATATTTAACCAAATTAATTAAGAGTAATAATTCTTCCCTACAAAAAAAGCTCTTTTAGGTTGTAGTGTACAAACACCACCCTAAAAGAGCTAGATTTATTTAATTAAAATTGTTCGTTCAATGGAGGAACAACTTGCTTCTTACGTGAAACAACGCCAGGTAAAGCAGCTTTGTTATCTTCAACTTTAGTATTCAAAGCTGTTTCAAACTTGCTGATAGCATCATCGTCACCGATAACAACACCAGTAGTATCACTAGTCAAGATATTAGTGATCAATAGAACAAACAAGTTATATCCTTGATCAGCATTTTCTGCCTTGATGTCTTTAACAAATTCAGCTTCACGCTTCAAAGTGTCGTCAACATCAACAGTATTAACTTGAGCTACACGAACGCTTGTACCATTCATGTCAAAGCTCTTAGCATCCATATCGATCAATTCTTGAGTTGACTTGCTGTCTAAGTTTGTACCAGCCTTCAACATTTCAAGACCATAAGTTTCATAATCGATTCCAGCAATCTTGCTCAAATCTTTAAGAGCGTCGCGGTCTTCGTCTGTTGTTGTAGGTGACTTCAATAGCAATGTATCAGAAATGATTGATGATGCCATGATAGCAGCAATCTTTTCAGGAATTTCTACTTCTGATTCGTTGTACATCTTCCAAACAATTGTACTTACACAACCTAGTGGTTCTGCACGGTAGTACAATGGCAAATCAGTTTCAAAGTTAGCGATACGGTGGTGGTCAACTACGTGAGTAACTTCAACAGTATCAATGTCGCTGACACTTTGTTGTCTTTCGTTGTGGTCCACAAGCATAACTTTCTTAACTTCCCCATTAATAGCAGAAATCACACGTGGGAACTTCACATCAAAGTGATCATAAACAAATTTTGTTTCTAGGTTAGGTTCACCTAAAGCTACAGCTTCAGTGTTGTAACCTAATTTGTTTTGTAAGTATGAATAAGCAATTGCTGCTGAGACAGCATCTGTATCAGGATTCTTGTGTCCAAATACTAATTCTTTTTCTGGCATGTTGTTTTATACCCCTTTTATAAAATAATTTATCTTGAAGATTTCAAACGATCGATATAATTCATTTTGTCTAAGAAATTATCCCATTCACTCAAGAATTCTTGAATCCGTGGAATCTTTTCTTTATCTTCTTGATATACAAATGATAAATCACTTGATATAGCCGGTTCAAGTGGTGTTTGATAAAGTTTAAACATTGATTCATGTGCAATACAAAAACTCAATGGTAAAACCGTATAAACATCGTCGGATTCTTGCGTAAACTTCAAAAGTTGATAAGGAGATGAAAATCTCGCAATAACTTTTGGCAAGTCTACTAAAGCATCCCGATAGCGCTCTTGCAATAGTTCTGAGAAATAATAGCTCTTTAAATAAGTTGCCCAAGGTTTTTGGGTAGCATCCTTATAGCAAACTGATTTTTTCTTGCTAAACTTCTCATTGTTGTGAATCAACATTATGTTATCACTAATGATCTTTTTAGACTTGTAAATTTTCCAACTCTTAATATTTCGATCTGGTAAATACATGATTGCCAAATCGATTCGATTATTTTGGATACTATCCCAAAGTTCTTTTCGAGTTAATAAATTCAAATCGATCACAACATTTGGATTGATACGATTGTATTCGACAATAAAGTCTTCAATCACAACTGATTCTGCCGTTGATAGTAGACCAATGCTGATCGTACCACTTTTTTCTGATGATGCTTGTTGAATTTGATCCGTCACATTGTTGATCAAATCAAACATTTGGTGTGTAGCCTTTAGGAGGGATGTTCCGGCGTCAGTTAAATAAATCTTCTTACCAACACTGTAAAACAGTGGAGCTCCCACCACGCGTTCAATTTTTTTGATTTGTTGAGTCAAAGCTGGCTGCGTAATACCCAACATTTGAGCTGTCTTAGTATAGCTCATGTTTTTAGTCAACTCGTCAAAGTAATTCAAAGCTTTGGAACTAAAGACTCTTCTTGATTTTTCGTCCAGCAATAAAGAATCCTCCTAATTATTTGTCATAGTAAAATTTTATATATTCAATAAGATAATAATACTATATAACGTAAAACTATGCTCTTTATATCCTATTTTTCTTCAATTTTTTTGACAAATCTAACAGGAATTCCATCAGTTTCCGGATCCATGATAAATGAACCATTAGAATAACGGTCGGTACTTTGATGACCAGCACGGTCAATTTCAATTTCTTTATTAGCATCAGTGATAATTGAAATTGACTCATCATTTGAAATATTAGTTACTAATTGCACTCGATGTGGATTACGTTTCAATTCACGTAGCGTTAAGACACCTCGACGAGCACGGCTAGTTACTGGAATCTCTGATAGTTTCATTTGCTTGTATGAGCCACGTTGCGTCAATAAAGCAATTTTTTCATTTTCATCAGTCGATAAGAAGTATCCAGCCAATTGATCATCAGCTTTTAGACTGACAAATTTAACCCCAATAGCTTTACCGCTAACTACTGGCACTTCAGAAACTGGAAAGGCGGAAGCATAAGAATGTTTCGTAAAGACATAAACTAAATCAGATGAATCACTGGCTAAGTAGTAAACGTTCATAACTCTAGCATCAGCTGATTTGATCTTGCAATACTTCGAAGCTCGAGACTTATAAGTACGTCCCGGTAATAAGTCACTAAACGCAACTTGTTTGATGTAATTTTCATTTGTAGCAATCAAGAAATTACCCGTTTCCTTCAAATCCTTAAAGACGAAAGCCTTAAGAATCGACTCATCAGTATCCAAACCGACTTGTTGAGACAAATGAGAACCAGTGTCTTTCCAACGACTATCTTCGATTTCAAAAATTTGACGATAGATCAAATTACCTTTGTCAGTGAAAATAAAGACGTGATCCAGCGTATTGACGTTTTGATCGATGATTGGATAGTCTTCATCCTTTAGGCCATTGTCTTCTGGACTGGAAGCCTGATAAGAACGCAAACTACTACGTTTAACGTAACCGTCATGACTAACTAATAGACGAACATCTTCACTAGCGACCATAACTGAAGTATCGACTTCAATTTCTTCAACTTTAGCCTCAATCTTAGTCCGACGTTTGTCAGCGTATGTATCACGAACTGTTAATAATTCCTTTTTGATTACATTCATTAAAGTTTGATGGTCGTCGATGATCTTATTCAAAGATGTAATCTGGTCATTCAACTCTTGATCTTCTTTTTCAAGTTCTGTCACATCAGTATTCGTCAAACGATAAAGTTGCAAGGAAACGATAGCTTCTGCTTGTTCATCAGTAAATTTATACAACTTGATCAAATTATTCTTGGCATCGGATTTATTCTTACTGCCACGAATAGTTTTAATTACTTTATCAAGAATTGACAAAGCTTTGATCAAGCCTTCAACGATGTGCAAACGTTTCTTAGCCTTAGCCATGTCAAATTGACTACGACGTAAAACGACATCTTCTTGGTGCTTGATGTATTCCTTCAAAATTTGAATCAAACCGACTTGTTGTGGTGACATATCAGCGATAGCAACCATATTGAAGTTATATGAAACTTGTAGATCAGTATTCTTGAACAAGTAGTTCAAAATTCCGTTAGCATCGACATCCCGTTTTAGTTCGACAACGATCGATAGACCTTGACGGTCAGATTCATCACGAACTTCAGCGATACCTTCAACCTTTTTGAGAACTCTGATCTCATCCATCTTTTTGACTAATTGAGCCTTATTAACTTCGTAAGGAATCTCTGTAATCACGATTTGTGATTTATGACCACGAAGCTCTTGAATCGTTGTCTTAGAACGAAGATAAACCTTGCCACGTCCAGTTTGATAAGCTTCTTTGATACCGTCTTTTCCTTGTAAAATACCACCAGTTGGAAAATCTGGTCCTTTAACGATCTTCATCAACTCATCCAAAGTAATATCTGGATTGTCGATCATTTTGACGGTAGCGTCGATAACTTCACCTAAATTGTGGGGTGGAATCTCTGTCGCATAACCAGCAGAAATACCAGTTGCACCATTAACTAAAAGATTCGGAAATCTAGCTGGTAAAACCTTTGGTTCTTTTTCGGTGTCATCGAAATTCCATTCTTCATCGACAGTACCTTTGTTGATATCACGTAACATTTCTGTTGATATCTTGCTCAAGCGAGCTTCAGTATAACGCATGGCAGCCGGTGGATCACCATCCATCGAACCATTATTACCGTGCATTTCAATTAAAGGTTCACGTAATTTCCAGTCTTGGGAAAGTCGTACCATGGCTTCATAAATTGAAGAGTCACCGTGGGGGTGAAAATTACCCATGACGTTACCAACACCCTTAGCTGACTTACGAAAGCCCTTATCATAAGTGTTGCCATCCAAAAACATTGAGTACAAAATTCTACGTTGAACTGGTTTCAAACCGTCTCGAATGTCAGGTAAAGCTCTTTCTTGAATAATTGATTTTGAATATCTCGCAAATCGATCTCCCATGATTTTTTCGAGCGAGATATCTTGAATTTTAGGAGAATTTTCAGTCACTGTTTATCACCTATTCCTTATTCAATAAATCGTCAACGATTTTACTATCGATTGGATCAGTTGCATCGACTTTTTCAAGGATATTGTCCCCTTCTTCGGTTCCGTTGAAGCGAACATTTTCTTCGATCCAATCACGACGTGGTTTAACCTTGTCACCCATTAGGGTAGTTACACGACGTTCTGCTAAGGCAGCATCATCGATATTGACCCGGATCAAAATACGGTTGGCTGGATCCATTGTTGTCTTCCAAAGTTGGTCGGCATTCATTTCACCTAAACCTTTGAATCGTTGCAAGTCGTAACCTTTACCCATTTCTTTGATTCCAGCCTTTAATTCATCTGGAGTCCAAGCGTATTTAGTTCTTGTCTTAGCACCTTTACCCTTTTGCAAACGATAAAGTGGTGACAAAGCAATGTATACGTGGCCTGATTCAACTAATGGGCGCATGTAGCGATAGAAGAATGTCAATAACAAGATTTGAATGTGGGAACCATCATCATCGGCATCGGTCATGATAATGATCTTGTCATAATTTCTATCTTCTAGTTTAAAGTCAGCTCCAACACCAGCACCAATCGTATAAATCATCGTGTTGATTTCTTCATTTTTGTAAATATCTTCTAGTTTAGCTTTTTGAGTATTCAAAACCTTACCACGCAATGGCAAAATAGCTTGGAATTTTCTGTCTCGACCTTGTTTAGCAGAGCCACCGGCAGAATCACCCTCGACTAAGAATAACTCATTCTTATCAGGATTCTTTGACTGAGCAGGTGTCAATTTACCAGACAACAAACCATCAGTCTTCTTGTTCTTCTTACCACTACGAGTACTTTCACGAGCTTTTCTAGCAGCATCCCTAGCTTCACGAGCTTTGAGAGCTTTTTTGACGAGCATTTGTGCTTGCTCACCATTTTCCATCAAGTAAAAGCTCATTTGTTCATAAACTAATTGATCAACGGCTGATCTTGCTTGAGGAGTACCAAGTTTTCCTTTAGTCTGCCCTTCGAATTGCAAAATTTCTTCGGGAATACGAACAGAAATAATTGCTGACAAGCCTTCACGAACATCGCTACCTTCAAGGTTCTTACTATTTTCTTTTAATAGTCCGACCTTTCTTGCATAGTCGTTGAACGCTTTGGTTAAACCAGACTTCATTCCGGCTTCATGTGTCCCACCATCAGCAGTACGAACGTTATTAACAAACGAGATAATGTTTTCAGAATAACCGTCATTGTATTGACCAGAAAATTCGATTTCAATATCTGAATTAGTACCTTCTACGTAGAAAATTCCACCTAGAGCATCCTTTCCTTCGTTGAGGTATTTAACAAATGATTGAATCCCATCTTCGTAATGGAAAACTTCTTCTTTGTCTTCTTCGCCACGTTTATCAGTGATGGTGAATTTAACACCTTTGAGTAGGAAAGCTGACTCACGAAGTCTTTCGGCTAAAGTATCAAAATTAAATTTAGTTGTTTGGAAAATCGTCTTATCAGGTTTGAAACTAATTGTTGTTCCACTGCCTTCTTTAGTTGAACCAGTCTTTTTCAAGGTTCCAACAGGATGACCACCGTTTTCAAAACGTTCTTCATAAACTTTGTGATCACGAACAACTCGAACTGTCATCCACTCAGACAAAGCGTTTACAACTGATGAACCTACACCGTGTAGACCACCAGACGTTTTGTAACTATTTTCGGAGAATTTACCTCCGGCATGTAGAACCGTTAAGATAACTTCAATCGTTGGACGACCGGATGAATGCATTCCCGTTGGCATTCCTCGACCGTGGTCAACGACAGTAATGCTACTATCTTTGTTGATAGTGACATTGATTTCCTTACCAAATCCTGATAGAGCTTCATCGACTGCGTTATCGACAATTTCATAGACCAAGTGATGTAATCCACGTGAATCTGTGGAACCAATGTACATACCAGGTCTTTTTCGTACAGCTTCTAATCCTTCAAGGATTTGAATTGACGAATCATCATAAGATGATTTTGGCATTTATATCATTCCTTTTTCATTTACTACTGCAGTTATTTTAGTATTATAACACTATTCACACTATACGAATATATGTTCGTATTCAAGAGAAATCTTTTATTTTTAGCTAAAATAGTGGATAATGTCTAAGTTGGTATTTATAATTCTTGTAAAACACCATAGAATTACAATATACCAAAAAATAAAGCTGAGAGAGTGATTTTTTAATGAAACTTCTCATTTGTGCCATTTTAGCCTATTTAATCGGCTCATTTCCAACCGCTTATCTAGTCGGAAAGATTTTTTTCCATAAAAATATTTTTGATTACGGTAGTGGTAACGTTGGAACCACAAATGCTTACCGTGTCTTCGGTAAATTCGCCGGAACCGTTGTTTTAATAATTGATATCTTAAAAGGAACCTTAGGAGCATTGATGCCCGTTTTCTTTAACCTTGATCATCATTGGGTTCTTTTCGTCGGAATTTGTGCTGTTATCGGCCACTGCTTCTCTATCTTCTTAAAATTCAGAGGTGGAAAAGCTGTCGCTACTAGTGCCGGTATTTTACTAGCTTACAATCCATTATTGTTTACGATTTGTTTTATCGTTTTAGCAACAATCGTTTACGTTACTAGTATGGTCAGTGTGGCCAGTTTAACAACAGTACTCTTTTTTACTATCGCTTCGTTATTTTTGCACGACTGGATTTTAACTACCGTCGCTGCCATTGTTACTGTCATTATTTACGTTCGCCATATTCCTAATATCAAGCGATTACTCAAGGGGCAAGAAAATCTTGTTCCAATCGGTCTACAATACAAGAAACAACAGGCTAAGAAAAAACAAAAATAATTCCATAAAAAAGCAGGTCAAGAAATTAACTTCTCGACCTGCTTTTTTTGATTAATTTGTAACCATTTGATCTTTATAAAGACCGGCATAAAAGCCATCTTCTGCCAAAAGGGTTTGATGATTACCTTGTTCGATAATATTTCCGTCTTTTAAGACCACGATCTTGTCAGCATTTAAAATCGTCTTCAAACGGTGAGCAATAACAAAACTCGTCCGTCCTTGAATTACCCGATCCATCGCTGCCTGAATATTTGCTTCAGTAACCGTATCAACGTTAGAAGTTGCTTCATCCAGAATCAACAATTGAGGATTAGTCAAAATCGTTCTTGCAATTGACATCAATTGCTTTTGACCAGCTGAGAACACACTTTGTTCATCTGAAACCTTTGTCTCATAACCATCTGGCAAACTCATAATAAATTCGTGGATATTAGCTTGTTTAGCCGCATCGATTACCCGATCCATTGAAGCACTTGGGTCACCATAACGAATGTTATCAGCAATCGTACCTGAGAATAATTGTGGATCTTGCAATACGATTCCGACGTTCTTACGCAATTTCTGCAAGTCAAATTGGCGAATGTCCACACCATCGATCGTAATAGCACCACTGTCGACGTCGTAGAAGCGATTCAACAAATTCATGACCGTAGTCTTACCTGAACCCGTTGGACCTACTAAAGCGACCATTTCGCCCTTGTGGACTGAAATAGATACGCCATGCAAGATTTCTTTTCCTGGTAGGTAACTAAAGTGTACGTCATCGATCTGTAGTTCTTTTTTAATACCGTCTAATGACTTGCCATCTTTTGGTGCAATTTCATCAGGTTGACTTCTCACTTCATCAACACGACGAGCTCCAGTGATAGCCAATTGAATCATCCCGTACAAACTAGTTAAAGACATGATTGGTTGATAGTATTGCTGAGCATAGTTAACGAAAACTACGACTAAAGCTAAGGCGGCTCCAGTTGACAATGTACCATTTAAGGCAAACCATGAGCCAAAGAAAATTACGATAGCTGTATTCAACAACGACATCCCTTGCATCAAAGGATTTAAGACACCTGACCAAATTTGACCAGACATAGCCGATTTACGAACTGTTTGGTTGTGTTTCAAGAAACCCT
Source organism: Companilactobacillus pabuli (assembly GCF_014058425.1). NCBI lineage: Bacteria > Bacillati > Bacillota > Bacilli > Lactobacillales > Lactobacillaceae > Companilactobacillus > Companilactobacillus pabuli. The sequence goes on along the minus strand of NZ_CP049366.1, from coordinate 997,797 downwards.
TAATCGAGTCCTTCTGCAAGCCGTTAGTAATAATAACCTTTTGAGCAGTAACTTGTTCATTAATATAACCGTTCAAATTACCGATATCATCTTGTTGGCGATTAACCGCCACACCGGCTTTTTTCATCACGAATCCGGCTACGATCAAAGCTACCGGCGTTGAAGCCATCGTGACCCAAGCCATTGTGACATTTTGATTGAACATAACGATCAACAAACCAATAAACTGGGCTACTGATAGGAAAATTTCAATTAGAGCTTGGTTCATCGCATTGAAGATATTATCCAAGTCAGACGTATAACGAGCCAAAATATCGCCATCACTGTGAGAATCGAAATATTTAACTTGCATTCGTTGCATCTTTCTAAACATTCCTACACGCATAGTCCCCGTTGAAAAGGCCGTAATTCTAGCTAAGATCCAACTGGCAATCAAAAGCGTTGAGGCATCCCCTATGTACAAACTCAAATAGATCCACAATGTTTTATGGAAACTTCCTAAACTAGCATTCCCACGAGTTGCTGTGTCGGTCCATTGTTGCAAGTAAGTTGTCAACTCTGAAACTGCTCTTCCTAAATAAGTTGGGGCAATAACGATACAGGCAGTTGAAATACCGATCAAAATGGATGTCATTAAGAATCCAAACCAGTATTTTTTCAAATAATGCCAATAGTATTTCCCAGCATTTTTCAAGTCGCTCATTATTTTACCCCCTCTCTAGCTTTTTGTGTCTTATAAATTTCTTGATAAACCGCATTGTCAGCCACTAATTGATGATGATTGCCATTACCAACTATTCGTCCATCATCCATGACTAAAATCTTATCAGCACGAATAATTGACGAGATCTTTTCAGCAATCACAACTGTCGTAGTATGTTGTAAATCTTTATCTAACGCCTCTTGAACTAATTTTTCCGACTTAGCATCAAGTGCTGAGGTCGCATCGTCCAAAATCAAAATCTTTGGATTAGCAATGACTCCACGAGTGATAGAAAGACGTTGCTTTTGACCACCAGAGAAGTTTGACGAACGTTCTTCAACTGGAGCATCGTAAGTCTGTGGCAAACGTTCAATAAATTCAGATGCTTGAGCAATATTAGCAGCCCACTGCATTTGTGTAGCAGTCGCATCTTCTTTGACTTGACGTAGGTTAGCCGAAATCGTTCCCGAAAACATCGTTGAACGTTGCAAAACATAAGCGACCGTTTCACGAAGAGATTTTTCTGGCAATTGTTTGACATCAATGCCACCCACTTTAATGACCCCAGAATCAGGATCATACAAACGGGCAATCAATTGGGCTAAGGTCGTTTTACCAGATCCAGTAGCACCAACGATACCAATCATTTCACCAGCTTTAACTGTAAAAGAAATATCCTTTAGCGTTGGCTCATCATCGCCTGGATAAGTGAAACTAACGTGATCAAATTCAATATCACCGGCAACCGGTTTATCATCACCTTGGACGTAGTTCATACTTGGATCAGTAGCCATAACTTCTCCAATTCGTCCTAACGAAATATTAGCTCTAGAAGCCGCAATCATTAAGAAACCACCATTGATGACCGCAAACAAAATCTGCATCAAATACGAGATAAAACTAGTGATAGCTGCTAAATACGTTGGATGTGTCGTCACATTTTGACCAACAATGTAAATTGCTATAGCAACGGCAATATTTGCCGTTAAAAAGAATGCTGGCATTAAAATAGCAAAATTGTAACCAATCTTAGCCGTAACTTTCGTTAATTTATCTGATACTTTTGAGAATTTGGCAATCTCGTTAGGTTCTTGGACGAAAGACTTAACTACTCGAATTCCCATTAAATTCTCACGAGCTACAGTATTAACGTCTTCGATATTTTGTTGAGTTTGACCAAAATAGTCGCTCATCTTCTTATATGAGTAAAAACTGACCCCCAAAACGATTATCATCATTCCGATCAAAACCCACCACTGTTGTGGCATTGTCACCATTGCTAAGATAAACGCTCCAATAAACAGCAATGGAATTCGACTGATCTGTTGAAATCCAGCCATGACGATCTGCTGAACTTGATTAATATCATTAGTCATTCGCACAACTAAATTAGATGCCGAAAATTTCTCAACATCAGCGTAAGCAAACGATTGCACTTTACTGTATAAGTCAGCACGCAAATCGGTTGCTACACCTAAAGCGACGTGGGCCGAATAAATCGTGTTTATCACACCAGCAATGATACCGATGACTGCTAAACCAATTAAAAGGATCCCTTGTTGAAAAACGGTTGCTTTATCACCCTTTAAAATTGCATTCATAACGACTTGTAACAATCTTGGTTGCCAAAGTGTCGCAAAAACTAAGGCAATGACTGAAATAACCGCAATATAAGCGTCTTTTCGATAGCGCTTAATATATGGAATCAATACCTTCATAAATAACCTCCCTCATTCACTCATTCAGTAAAAAAAAAGACACTCAGTAGAAAAACTACTTAGCATCTTGTCCGGTACAAATCTTTGAACCCTCCGATGAAACTTAAACTGAATGAAAACGTTAGTAGAAATAGTACACTGAAATAATATTTTTATCAAGAAAGATACATTACAAATATAATAAATATTTTCAAAACATAAATTTTTTCCTAAATAAAATCACTTTTATCTACCGTTACTGATAAAATGAATTTAAAGCGTTATCATTTCGGGGAGGGATTAAATAGATGAATTCAAACAATTTACCAACTAGAGCCCAGTATCGTTCACAAAAACACCACAAGCATTTCTACAGTCGTTGGTGGTTCTGGTTAATTATTATTATTATTTTAGCTGGTGGTAGCGCTACTGTCGGAATGAAAATTACCGCTACCGGTCCTTTCAAAGAGGCCACCACTAAAGTCGAAAAAAAGGATACTACCAAAAAGAAAGTTAAAAAACAAACTGGCGTAACCTTTTACCAATACAATGGAATTTACTTAAATGAAACTAGTGGAACGCCGATTGAAACAGTTCATAATATTTTGGGTAAGCCTTCTTCAACTTCTATCACTGAAAACCAAGGTGTAAAGACTGAATTAGATACTTGGAATGATATTCAAAATGGGCAATTAGGCTCTACTCTTAAAGTCAGTTTTGCTAACGGACATGCTATCAGTAAAGCTTTGAATGGATTAAAAGTTAAACGTTCAGAAAAATTGGGCTTAGATGCTTACAGCTCAATCCAAAATGGTCAATCTGTCGACGCTATTCACACTAACCTAGGAAAGCCTAACAGTTATAGTGAATCACTTGCCAATGGTAAATCAGTCGTCAATTATACCTACTCATCCGATGTTTCTGGCGATACAGGAGCTAATTTTGTCGTTACTTTCACAGATGGTTCCGTGAGTGGTAAAAGCCAGTCGGGAATGGAAAAGAATTAAATAAACTATCCTTCACGTGCACAATATCGACGAAACAAGAAACATTAATCTTATTTAAAAACCTCACTAGACATCTGCCTAATGAGGTTTTTATTTGTCTTTAGAGTGGACTCCAAAATTTGCCAACTTCAGTTTTATCAACGGAATACTGAGATTGCTCGATATCAAACTGATCTAAAAATTCTACGATACCTTTTTTAAATTCTTCATCTGATAATTTAGTTCCAATGTACCAAGTATCATTATTAACAGTAATTGGTCCCAAATCGTCGTTATATTTACTTCTCACTGCGTCGTAAATCTTGTGAGCTGTATCCCGGTTCTTGAACTCGATCTCCCAAGTTTCTGGAATTACTTCGAATAACGATTTAAATTTCATTGCTTAAGCCCACCTTATCTATATTCCCAGTATACCCCTATATGTAATCGCTTACCCAAAAATATCCTCAATCACTTGTTATAACATCTCGTACGAACATTTTTTTATTAGACACAAAAATAGAGTCCCATGAATTGAAAAATCATGAGACTCTGTTTATTTTTAATCAATAATTATTTTACGCTAATTGAGAAATATGCTTCAAATTGTTCCTTAGGAGCCAATTTGTTAATAGCATACTTATTCTTAAAGTTGTTATCACTATCAGTCTTGTCAGCAAGTCCCCACCATGGTTCGATACACATAAACTTACCGTTATCATCAGGATATGTTGACCACATACCGAAGAATTTGGCGTTACCTGTGTCTAGTGTCAACTTGTGATCTGACTTGTCACTGTAAATAGTAACTTCTGCTGGATCATTTAGACGATAAACAACAGCGTCATCAACGAAGTAATCACGTGCCATATCGAAGTTTTGGTTCTCAACTTTCTTTTCGCCGTTTAAGTCGATCAAGTGATTGTCGATTGGAATGTGAGTTCTAGTTTCAGCTGGATCAATTGATACTTTGTAGTCTTCAAATTTCAAGCCTTTGTCAAAGGGAACACTAAAGCCTGGGTGTGCTCCGATTGAGAAGTACATGTCATCAGTTTCTTCCAAAGAATCAACTAAGTATGAAATTTGTACAGTATCCTTAACTAGTTGATAAATGATTCTCAACTTGAAGTGGTAAGGATATTTTTCAAGACTAGCTTCACTAGTAGTCAAACTCAACACTAATTTTGAATCTGTTTGTGAATCAAGACTGAATTCTTGGTCACGGGCAAATCCGTGTTGAGTCATATTGAATTCTTTACCATCAACGAAGTAGTGATCATCTTTTAAACGACCGACGATTGGAAACAATACTGGAGCATGACGACCCCAAACGTTCTTGTCTGCTTGCCAGATGAACTCTGAATTTTCGTTGTTAGTGATGCTGTTCATTTCAGCACCTAATGAATTAACCTTTAATGTTAAGTAATCGTTCTTCAATTGATAAACTGTCATAATTTCCCCCTAAAGAATATAACGTGAAAGGTCTTGATCTTCGGCAATCTTACCGACTTGTTCACGAACGTATTCACGTGTAATAGTAATATCACCCATTTGCATATCAGGACCTTCATATAGAATATCAGCCAAGATTTTTTCCAAGACAGTAGAAAGACGTCTTGCACCGATGTTCTGATTACTATTATTCAATTCAAAAGCAATTTTTGCAATCTCTTCGACAGATTCTTTAGTAAAAGTTAAATGAATTCCATCAGCTCTTGTAAGCGCTACATATTGCTTAGTCAAAGCATTGTCTGGTTTTGTCAAAATTTGGATGAAATCGTCTTCAGTCAAGTCACTCAATTCAACACGGATTGGGAAACGACCTTGAAGTTCGGCAATCAAATCACTAGGTTTACTTTCGGCGAAAGCACCTGAAGCGATGAACAAGATGTGGTCTGTATCGACTGGACCATACTTAGTATTGATTCTTGAACCTTCAACGATAGGCAAAATATCACGTTGCACACCTTCACGAGAAACTTCACCGGATGTCTTCTTGTCTCCAGCAGCAATCTTATCAAACTCATCAATGAAGATGATTCCTTTATTTTGAGTTCTTTCGATGGCTTTTTGGTAAATTTCATCATGATCAACACGTTTTTGTGATTCTTGTTGAATCAACAATTCACGGGCTTCTTTAACTGGAAGCGTACGAGTAATAGTCTTCTTAGGCATCAATGAATCCATCATTCCGGACATATCGATACCCATTTGGCCCATTTGATCATCCATTGGACCAACTTTTTTAGATTCTTCAACTTTGATAGTTACTTCTTCATCTTCTAGAAGTCCCTTGTCAAGTTGTTCTTTGACAGATAGACGTTGATTTCTAATATCGTCAGTTACTTCAGCGTTGTTATCTGGATCTTCATCGACGGTATCTTCGTTATTGCCAAAGATACTACCAAGATTTTGACCACCATTTTGCATGCTATTGAGCATACTCATAAAGTCATTAGGATTTTGTTTTTGTTCTTTTTTAACACCAGGAGCTAATAATTTAACCAATTTCTTATCGACGTCACGACGAACTTCTGGTCTAATTTCATCAAATTTTTCCTTTTCGACCATCGAAACTGCCATGCTAACTAAGTCACGAACCATTGATTCAACATCACGACCAACATAACCTACTTCAGTAAACTTAGTAGCTTCGACTTTAACGAATGGTGCATTGACAATTTTAGCTAAACGGCGGGCAATTTCAGTCTTACCAACACCAGTAGGTCCAATCATCATTAAGTTCTTAGGTGTGATTTCCTGTTGCAATTTCTTTGGTACTTGCATACGACGATAACGGTTGTAAAGTGCAATCGCTACTGCCTTTTTAGCATCTGTTTGTCCAATAATATAATTGTCCAATTTAGCGACAATTTGTTTTGGTGTTAATGTGTCCATTGACTAACTCCTCAATTTAAAATTTATCTGAAATAATATTTTCGTTAGTAAAAATATCGATGCTTGATGCGATTTTAATAGCTTCAACAGCAATTTGTTGTGCATCCATGTCTTTAGCATGACGTTGCATAGCAATAGCTGCTGCTTGAGCAAAATTACCACCAGAACCGATTGCAACAACATCTTCGTCAGGTTCGATAACTTCCCCACTACCAGAGATCAATAGTAAGTTATCTTTATCCATAGCAATCAACAAAGCCTCTAATTTTTGCAATGTAGGATCTTTACGCCAGTCCTGTGCTAATTCCACAGCAGCACGTTTTAAATTGCCTGAGTAAGCTTTTAACTTCTTTTCAAGCCAATCTTGTAATGTAATAGCATCAGCCACTCCACCAGCAAAACCAATGATAACTTTATCATCATAAATACGTCTTACTTTGTGAGCAGTTCCCTTCATAATATACTTTTCACCCATTGTAACTTGACCATCACCAGCAATAGCTGTGCGGTCATTGTGTTTAACAGCAACGATTGTAGTCATTTGAAACCCTCTCTATCTTGGGAAATATTTTTTATAATCTTTTTGTAAATGTTCCATAGTCACATGCGTATAAATTTGAGTCGTTGACAGACTGGAATGTCCCAACAACTCCTGCACAGTTCTTAAATCAGCCCCATGCTCTAACATATGCGTCGCAAAAGTGTGACGAATCATATGAGGATGAATATCAGAAGTTAAACTAGTCTTCTTAATAATTCGATCCAGAATATATGAAATCCCACGACTCGTTAAATTGCCACCACGACTATTTACAAAAACAAATTGATGATCCTGATGATTTTTCTCCATCAAGATTTTACGACCAGACTCAAAGTACTTTTCTAATGCCTTTTGAGCAAAACTGCCGAAAGGTACGTAACGATCTTTATCGCCTTTTCCGTGAATCAAAACAATTCCATTAGAGAAGTCTAGCTGGTCTAGTAATAGATTAGCACACTCACTAACTCGCATGCCAGTGGCATAGAGCAATTCTAACAAAGCTGAATTTCTCTGTGAAAGTGGGTCATCCCCGCGGACCGCATCGAATAATTGTTGCATTTCTTTCTCATAAAAAAATCGGGGCAACTTTCTTCCTTTATGGCGTAATTGAACTAAATCAAAGGGATTAGCTTGGACAAATTCATTGCGAACCAAAAAATTATAAAACGAACGTAAAGCTGAAATCCTTCGTGCTACCGTCTCGTCAGCGTAATTTTTCTCATCCATATACGTCAAAAACGTTTCAACATCGATTCGATTAACTTTGGTAAAACCTTTAAAACCACCATTTTGGTCTAAAAAAGAAACAAAATTATCTATATCTTCTAAATAAGACTTTTTTGTTTCTTCCGAGTAGTGATGGTTAACCATTAAATTATCAACAAATTTATCGATTAACTCTTTTTCTATCATTTATTTTTGAATATCCTCTTCATAATCTCCATTTGGACAGATTACTTGACGACCACCCTTAACTTTCTTTTCAACTAAGTAGTGACCATCTTTTGGACAATCACGATTAATTGGCTTATCCCATGAAACGAAATCACAGTCAGGGTATCTTGAACAACCGTAGAAAATACGATTCTTCTTAGATTTACGTTCGATAACTTGTCCTTTCTTACACTTAGGACAAACTACACCAATTTCTTTAACGATTGGCTTTGTGTTGCGACAAGCTGGGAAACGAGAACAAGCATAAAACTTACCGTAACGGCCCATCTTGATAACCATTGGTGCGCCACAGATATCACAATCCATACCTGCTGGCTCATCTTTGATCTGAACTTTTTCAATCTTATCTTCAGCTGATTCCAATTCTTTGGCAAAAGGCTTGTAATAACGGTCAACAACTTTGACCCAGTCTTCCTTGCCTTCTTCAATATGATCCAGTTCGTCTTCTAGATTAGCCGTAAAATCGATATTAACGATATCTGGGAAGTAAGCTTGAATCAAGTTATCGACGATTTCACCTAATTCAGTTGGTTCAAAGCTCTTTCCGTTCAATTTAACGTAGTAACGACGTTGGATCGTATCGATTGTTGGTGCATAAGTTGATGGACGACCAACACCATTTTCTTCAAGTGCTTTGACCAATGAAGCTTCAGTAAATCTTGCAGGTGGTTGTGTGAAGTGTTGAGCGGGATCGTTTGATTGAAGTTTAGCAGTGTCACCTTCAGCTAAGTCAGGTAAGATGTTATCCTTACGAGCTTTATCAGCAGCGCTTTGGTAAACCTTGCGGTAACCTTCAAACTTGATCTTAGAACCATTAGCTCTAAACATAACGCCATTTTGTGACAAATCAACTGTCATTGTATCAAAAACAGCTGGCGTCATTTGACTAGCAACGAATCTTGACCAAATCAAACTGTACAAACGGAATTGGTCACGACTCAAGATATCTTTTAGTGAAGCAGGTGTTCTAAAGACTGATGATGGACGAATAGCTTCGTGGGCATCTTGAGCACCTTCTTGGTTTTTATCCTTACGTTCTTTAATAATGGCAAAAGGTTCACCGTATTCTTCATGAATGAATTTTGAAGCTTCTGCCTCAGCAACCTTAGAAATACGTTTGGAATCGGTACGCATATAAGTGATTAAACCAACAGTACCTTCTTTACGTCCCAAGTTGATTCCTTCATACAATTGTTGAGCAATCATCATGGTCTTTCTCGTCTTGAAGTTCAAACGCTTATTGGCTTCTTGTTGCAAAGAACTAGTTGTAAATGGTGCAGCTGGCATACGTTTACGTTCTTTTTTAGTTACCTTGTCGATTGAGAAATCTTTTTTCTTATCAACACGACTAAGCACATCTTTAACTTCATCATTATTCTTTAATTCGACTTTTTTACCGTTAAGTCCATAGAAGTTAGCCTTGAACTTATCTTTATCATGTTTAAAAATCGATTCGATCGTCCAATATTCTTGAGGAACGAACTTCTTGATTTCATTTTCACGCTCAATCACTAGTTTCAAAGCGATTGATTGCACACGTCCGGCACTAAGGCCTTTTTTAACTTTTGCCCAAAGAATTGGGGAAATTGAATAACCAACCAAACGATCTAAAACTCGACGAGCTTGTTGAGCATCAACTAAGTTCATATCGATCGAACGTGGCGTTTTAAATGCTTGTTTAACGGTATCTTTGGTAATTTCATTGAAGACAACGCGGTTCTTGTCATCGTCGTCTAAACCTAATAAATGTGAAACATGCCAGGCGATAGCTTCTCCTTCACGATCCGGATCGGCTGCCAGATAAACTCGTTTGGCCTTTTTTGCCTCTTTCTTTAAATCTTTAATTACTGGACCTTTACCACGAATGGAAATATATTTTGGTTCATAGTCATGATCGATATCAACACCCATTTGACTCTTAGGTAGATCCCTCACATGTCCTAAACTAGCAACAACGTGATAATTACGTCCCAAGTACTTTTCAATTGTTTTTGCTTTTGAGGGTGATTCAACGATCACCAAATTCTTCTGCTTTGTTGATGGCACGTAAAGTGCTCCTTTCCAATGGATCAGTTAAAACTGACAATATATTAATCACAGATTTTTAATTTGTCAATTTAAAAGATGAAATATTTTTTAAATAAACACCTTTTATAAATTATCAAAATCGATCAACGGTGTCGCGCCCTGCTCAATTAAACTATTACAACCACGCGATAATTCACTGTCGATCCGACCTGGCAAAGCCAAAACTTCGCGACCGTTTTCTAAAGCTAAATCAACAGTAATCATTGACCCACTTTTTAATTTAGCTTCTGTCACAATAATTTTTTGACTTAGACCCGCAATAATGCGATTACGTTGTGGAAAATGCCATGGTTCTATCGAATCACCAACTGGATATTCAGTGATCAATAATCCATTTTTAGCAATTTCTCGTTGCAAATGGCGATTCTTGCTTGGAAATGCTTGATTTAAACTGCTTCCAAGTACGGCAATAGTTTTACCATACACTAAAGCTTCTTCATTTGCCATCGAATCTGCCCCATTTGCTAAACCGCTCACAATAGTATAACGATTTACCAAACGTGGGACAAGAGTACTAATGCAACGAAAACTGTAATTTGTCGCTTCTCTTGAGCCAATAATTGCCACGCATTCAGTTCTAAGTAAAGCAATATTTCCTTCAAAAAACAAGAGTGCTGGCGGATTATAAATAGTTCGCAAGCTTTGCGGATATTCTTCATCTAAATAATTGATTGCTTTAACATTCATGCAATCTTGACCCTCTAATAATAGTAGAAACTGGTTTAATTTGTCCAACCCCCACTCCTTTTCCAGCATTAGACGAGTCTGTAATTCAAGATTATCACTTTTCAATGATATTTTTATAATTTTTAAGAGAATTTGATTAGAAACCATCCCTGTCATACGACATTTCACTAAAAATTCTGTCAATTCAGTCATAATAAAAACACCACTCCTTTTAATCAAAATTACGAAGTGATGTTTTATTTTAATACAATTTATTAACTTTTTTTACTGGAGAAAAACTTAAACGATGAATTTTTGTCCGACCAAATTTATCTAGGGCTTGCAAATGTTGCTTAGTTCCATAACCATCATTATTCCCAAAGCCAAATTCAGGATACAAATGGCTATACATCGTCATCAAACGGTCTCGACTAACCTTAGCAATGATACTTGCTGCACCAATACTTAAGGATTTAGCATCCCCTTTGATCAATTTAGTTTGAGGAATATCAACTGGTATAGTCATTGCATCGACTAAAATATGGTTTGGCTTTGCGTACAAACGCTTGATTGATTGTGCCATAGTCAGTTCAGTCGCATGATAAATATTTTCCTGATCAATCAATTGTGGAGAACCCACCGCGACGCTGATATCAATCGCTTGATCACAAATTTGCTTATACAATTCAGCCCGTTTTGAAATCGATAATTTTTTAGAATCATCAACTTCATATAAAGTGTTATCCGGTGGCAAAATCACAGCAGCAGTCACAACTGGTCCAGCTAATGGTCCACGTCCAACTTCATCGACACCGGCCACTAACAAATCGTGGTCCCAATAAGGCTTTTCCAAAAATTCTTTCGAATGAAATTTCTCAATCAAAGCTTTTTTTTGCTCAATTTTTTTATAATATTGCTCTAATAACTTTTTAACACCCGCACGAGAATCCAGTTGCAATTCTTCTAGGAGTTCATTAGAAACGTCTCCTTGGCTCAATAACTCTTTGACTGCTTTGACAGTATACTTATTCTTCATAAAACTCCCCAGGGATGTCGAATGTCAAACGACCTAATTTCAATTTGCGAACATCGTCGATAATTCTTCTAGATGCACGATCGTAATCTTCTTTGTATCCAAATTTCTTAGTTAAATTCATCAACAACTCTGGTGTCGTATGGTTGAAAATATCAGCATTAGTCAATCCATAGCTTTCCTGTAATTGGTCCATATAATGCGTTTCCATGAAGTTTAAAGCATAAATAGCCACATCATCAGGAGCGTAGATTTTATCCTTGATAGCGCCTGAGAGAGCCAATTTCATCCCTACTTTGGGATCATCGATCTTAGGCCAAAGAATTCCCGGCGTATCCAATAAATCGATACCAATATTAGTCTTCAGCCAATTTTGATTTTTAGTAACGCCAGGTTTATTGCCGGTCACAGCCACGTTCTTGCCAACTAGTCGATTTAAAATCGTTGACTTACCAACATTAGGAATTCCAATGCACATCGCCTTGATACGATAATTTTGTACGCCATTATTTTCATAACGTTGAATTTTTTCAGACAATTCAGAACGAATCATCGACTTGATCTTGTTCATACCTTTAGTGTGCTTGGCATCGATTTCGATAGAATTAGTGCCCTCTTGTTCAAAATTCAATTTCCAATCAGCTGTGATCTTAGGATCAGCCAAGTCGGACTTATTTAGAATAATTATGTGTTTCTTTTGGTCAATGATTTGTTCCAAAACTGGATTTCTGGACGAAAAAGGCAATCTCGCATCAACGATTTCAAGTACGATGTCAACTAGTTTTAGTCGATCCTGCACCTGATTTTTTGCCTTGTTCATATGTCCTGGATACCACTGTAATGCCATTACCATCACCCTTTTTCTGTCATTTATTTCTTATCTATTTCTTGATACTTTTGGTAGGCTTCATCAAAAATCGTCATACTTGGTAGATAGCCTGCATTCAACTCCAAATATTCAGAAAGCTTTTGATAATTTTCTTCATGTTTTGGAAAGGAAGAGTCACGAAAAGCATTATTCGCAAATTCTGCTTCTGGTTCGACACTTTCCGAATTGCGAAGAGTCATTAAAAACTCATAAAAACTGCGTCTCATTTTTACTCCTTCCTATTGATTATCAGTAATTTTAGTATTCATTACTTCAAAGGACAACTTATTATTTTTCAAATCAATGTTCTTAGCACGAATACCGTAACCTTCTTTGGTAGTGAACTTAGTAAATTTCAACAAGATGGTCTTGTCTTTACCATCGATACTGACCCAATTAGGTGTTTTAAAGCTATTCTTAATATAATTCATTACAAAAGAAATTGGTAATGATAAATCACCGATTTTCATTTTTTTCGCTTTGAGCAACACGTCACCATTTGTTTTAGCATAAGGTTGCATCAAAATTGTGAAATTGATTTTAGCACCTAGGAATTTGACATCACCCGTCAATTCAGCATCTTTTTTCAAAATCAACTGATAATCAGTTTTGCCATCGTTCAAAGTATTTTTCAAATAGTATTGCGCCATCTTATTGGCTTCTTGTTTCGTCATATTGACTGTGAAAACTTTAGCATCTTGATCAATTATTTTTGAAGAAACTTGATAGTTATCTCTTGGTGAACTAAAGACTTTGGTTCCGATAAATCCTAATCCTACGACGATAATTGCTACTAAAGCGATAAATGCATATTTCCAATAATTTTTCTTCATTACTTGTAAAGCCACTCTTTCTTAGTCCCATTTACTTGCTCAAAAATTTTTTCTGTCATCATATCATAACCGGTTCCATTGGGATGGAAGTGGTCTTTCTTGTAAAGATATGGATTGACACCCGTTTTTTGAACTTTTTTCTTGATATTCTTAGGTTGATACAAATCATTAATGTCCACAAAATGAGTATCATTAAAATTACTTGCCACTTTAGCAGAAGCCTTGTTCCAGTTAATAAAAGCTGTTTTGGCGTTTTTGACATTTGACAAATAAATACTAAATGGGTTGTAAATTCCAATTAAATAAATTGGTGCTGTTTTGTTGTAACTCCGTAAATCAGTCAACAATTTAGTTAAACGTTTATCAAATTGCACTTGTTCATCAGCAATGTCTCCAGCTGTTAGATCTAAGCCTTTTCTTTGCAACATGTGCATGAAGTCATTACCGCCAACAGTTACCGTGATAATATCAGCCTTAGGTAAATCTTGATGCATTTTTTGGTCATTTTTGATTCGAGTCATGATTTGACTACTAGTATCACCAGAAACCCCATAATTATGAGATTGTGTTTTGACATTATACTTATTTTGAACTTTCTTAGTCAAACGAGTAACGTAGCCACCACCAACTGATTTAGAATCTCCGACTCCTTGTGTCAATGAATCTCCAACAGCTACAATATCGATACTTTTCTTTTTAGGAATAACTTTGATTTTAGGTTTAGTTTCTTTAGTAGTTTTTGTTTCGACTATTTGTTGTTTGTTGTTATGGACAAAATAGTAAGTTCCGCCACTAACAGCAATCAACAAAATAATTATTACAATAATCCAAATACTTTTTTTCTTCATTTATATATAATCCATCTTTCAAAAAAAAGCTGATGCATTCATCAGCTTTTACTCTGTATAAAATTCAATTGCGAAAGCACCTGATCCAGCATGAGTTGCGATTACTGGACTAGTAACACGAATCAACAACGGCACATTCGGTACGATTTCGGCAAGTTTCTCTTTTAATTCATTGACATAATCCATTTTATCAACGTAAGAAATTCCAATAGCTTTGATATTCTTCAAGCCTTTTATCTCTTCTATGACGTTGTCCATGTATTTTTCGATTGTCTTTCGACCACGACCACGTTTAGCGATGCTTAAAGTATTATTTTTAACTATCAAAACTAGATTGATATTCAAGATTGTCGACAAAGTTCCGGCAAAACGACTCAATCGACCACCACGCAAGATGTTTTCAATACTAGTTACACCCATATATAAATAAGTGTGTTCACGTACTTCATCCAAAGCTGTCTTGATTTCAGCAACTGACTTGCCCTCTTGAGCCAATTGTGCTGCCTTGATAACTTGGAATCCTTGGGCACGGTCGGTAAACTCTGTATCAATTACTTCTACGTTTCGATCACTCATGTCAGCCACTTGTCTAGCTGCATTGATTGTACCACTGATTGAAGGTGTCATCATCAACAACAAGATATCCGTATAGTCTGCTGGTACTTTATCGATTACTTCCATAAAGGTACCGATTGAAGGTTGTGATGTTTTAGGTAAATCTTTTGAGGAATCCATTTCTTCAACAAATTTCTCACGAGTAATATTTACACCATCTACGTATGTCTTTTCGTCAATACTGATCGTTAAAGGGACAATACTGATATCATATTTCTCGATTTCTTCTGGAGTTAATTGTACCGATGAATCGGCAATAATTTTTACTTTGCTCATTTTATCCCTCTTTCATAGGGTCTTAGTTCCTAATTAATTTAATTATACCAAACTTGTTCTCAGTAAATTATCAATATCATGTATTTTAATTAATATTTATATACAAAACAATGGCTGTTTTTAATTATACTAAAGATTGTCGTTGTCTGAAAAGTCTTTAGATGTATATAATGTTTACGTAAACCAAATAATTGAGGTCTTCAAAATGTCAAAAAAAACTAATTTTACTCGAACTTATTTGATAACTGATCAAGTATTTAGTGCTGTTACACACGGTATCGGAATTATTTTAGCAATAATTGGATCAGTTTTCTTATTGATTAAGGGATTCCACCAAGGAAATCCTCTCAATATTACTGCCTATTTCATTTACGCATTCACTTTATTTTTCTTATATCTCAGTTCAACCTTGTTCCACAGTCTTTATTTCACGAAAGCCAAAGGCGTTTTTCAAATTTTTGATCATAGTTCAATTTTTCTAATGATTGCAGGAACTTATACGCCATACTGTTTAATCGCCTTACATTCAGCCTTTGGTTACGGAATTTTAGCTTTCATCTGGCTATTAGCTATCGGCGGCATCCTCTACAAAATCTTCAATGTTGGTAAATTCAAATATTTTGAAACTTTACTCTACGTCTTAATGGGTTGGGCCATCATCATTGCAATGAAACCACTCTATCAAACTATCGGTGCAACTGGTATTTGGCTCTTGGTGGCCGGAGGCGTCGCTTTTACATTAGGAGCTTGTTTATATCTAATGAAAAATCTTAAATATATTCACGTCATTTGGCACATCTTCGTCATGATTGGAACTGCATTAATGTACTTTTCAGTTTACTTCTTTGTTAATTAATTCTTTGATAAGTCTCGAAGGTATATGGATAAATATTATTTTTATCCATGATGCCTTCTTTTTTTTCAATTAATTTAAATTGGCTGTAATCTAAATCAACCATCTTTGTATCGCCGACAAATTCATGGTCGATGCGTGTTAAATACAAACGATCCACAATATCTTCAAACAATTTAAAAATTCCAGCACCGCCAATGACCATAACCTCATCATCTGGTTTGACGACGTTTTTTAGTTGTTCTCTATTTGAAATTAAAACTACGCCTTCTGGCACCTGATAATCAGAATTTCTAGAAATAACAATATTTAATCTCTTTGGCAAAGGACCATTGGGGAAACTCTCAAAAGTTTTGCGTCCCATAACGATAGGATGATTAGTCGTAACATCTTTAAAGCGCTTCATATCATTAGGCAATTTCCATGGTAAATGTCCATCAACACCAATTACGTGGTTCTTATCTTCAGCCCAAACAAAACTGATCATTTTCTCACCCCTAGACAGCAACCGGAGCTTTGATAGCTGGTTGCGGATTATAATTATCGACACGAATATCTTTGACATCTAAATCAAAAATACTTTTATCGCTATTGATTTCAAGACTTGGTCCGGCAACAGGTTTACGGCTCAATTGTTCTTTTACTTGTTCAAGGTGATTAGAATAAATGTGAGCATCACCCAAAGTATGAACGAATTCACCAACTTCTAAACCAGTTTCTCGAGCTATTAGATGCGTCAATAAAGCGTAGCTGGCTATATTAAAAGGTACACCCAAGAATAAATCACCACTACGTTGATACAACTGACAAGAGAGTTTTCCGTCATTAACATAAAATTGGAACAACGTGTGACAAGGTGGTAAAGCCATTGTTGGCACATCTTCTGGATTCCAAGCACTGACAATGAGACGTCTTGAATCCGGCGTCTTTTTTATTTGGTCGATGACACCGGCAATTTGATCAATAAAACCACCATCGCGTTTTTGCCAATGACGCCATTGAGCACCATAGACATCCCCAAGGTTACCAAATTTTTGAGCAAAGGCATCGTCTGTTAAAATATTTTGATCAAATTTCTTTTTTTCAACTTGATATTTTTGATTGAAGTCTTCATCTACTAAATGACGACGACCAAAATCGGTCATATCTGGTCCCTTATAATCGGAACTTTCAATATAGTTTTTAAAAGCCCACTCATCCCAAATGTGATTCTTGTGTTCTAACAAATATCTAATATTAGTATCGCCATGCAAGAACCACAATAATTCGCTTTTAATTAAACCAAAGGGAATTTTCTTAGTTGTCAAAAGTGGAAATGACTCTTGTAAATCAAATCGCATTTGATAGCCAAAAGTACTGATCGTTCCAGTTCCCGTTCGGTCGCTCTTCTTGTGCCCGTGGTCTAAAACGTATTGTAAAAGATCCAAATATTGCTGTTCGTTATGCATAGTTTCCTCCTAGATATATTGTCCTAAATATTCCCAACGATCCATTAATTTATCAGATTCAGCAGTCTTTTCATCCAGTTGCTTTTGGAAATCCATCAAATCTTCATAACCATTCTTGGGATCATTCAATTGTTCTTTTAACTTAGCCATTTCATCATCGAGTTTTTCGATTTTTGGCTCCAATTTATCGAATTCAATTTGTTCAGCGTAAGTCAACTTAGTCTTTTCTGCCGGTTTACTCTGAGCTTCTTTTTCTTTAGCCTCATCATGTTTTTGAGCTTTTACTTCATGATGTTGAGCCTGTTTTTTCTCAGTTTCTTTTTGAAGATAGCCAGAGTATGAATCATAGCTTTCTTCAATCTCGCCTTGACCTTCAAAGATCAATAATTTATGAGCAACTTTATCCAAGAAATAACGGTCATGGGAAACTGCCATAACTGTTCCCTTAAAGTTTTCCAAGTAATTTTCTAGAATCGTCAAAGTTTCAATATCCAAGTTATTTGTCGGTTCATCTAGCAATAAGACGTTGGGCTGATCCATCAAAATAGCTAATAAGTACAAACGACGCTTTTCACCACCGGACAACTCACGAATGAAAGCTCCTTGCATTTGGTGATCAAATTTGAAAGTATCAAGCATTTGCGACGCTGACATATGCGTACCATCAGTGTTCTTAGCGCCTTGTCCAATGGATTCGAGGTATCTAATAACTCGTTTGTCTGGGTCCATATCGCGTGTATGCTGCGTGTAATAACCGAGACGAACTGTTTGACCGGTCTTGATTTCACCAGAATCGAGTGGAATTTGTTGAGCAATTGTGTTCAAAAAGGTCGTCTTACCAGAACCATTGGCACCAGTAATTCCGATACGGTCACCTCTAGTTACTAAATAACTAAAATCGTTTAAAATCACATGCTTAGAGAATTTCAAACTAGCATCCTTGATATCAAAGACATCATTACCAAGACGTTGTTGAGCGATATCAATCGACATTTCTTTTTGAACGTCAGGCTTGTTTTGTAAATCTTCTTTTAAGTCGTTGAAACGGTCTTTTCTAGCTTGTTGCTTAGTTCCACGAGCCTTGACACCAGCACGCATCCAATTTAATTCTTGCTTATACAGTTGAGTTTTATGGTGTTGTTCAGAAGCATAAATTTCTTCGTTAGCCGCCTTTTGTTGCAAGTACTTCTCGTAGTTACCGTCATATTCAGTCACATTACGGTTTTCCAATTCAAAAATTCTTGTCGCTACTTCATTTAAGAAATAACGATCGTGGGTTACGAATAAGACTGAACCCTTATATTTGCTCAAATAAGTTTGAAGCCAATCGATAGCTTCATAATCCAAATGGTTTGTTGGCTCATCTAAGATCAGTAAATCAGCTTCAGAAATCAAAGTTTGAGCTAAGGCAACACGTCTTTGTTGACCACCAGACAGTTCCTTGATCTTCTTATCTAATTCTGTGATTCCCAATTTATTCAAAATTGACTTAACATCTGATTCCATTTGCCAAGCTTCAGCTGCATTCATTTTTTCTTGCAACTTAAAAAAGTCATTTTGAATCTTTTGATCAGTCGAATTAGCATTAAATTGAGCCAAGGAGTTTTCGTATTGACGGATCAATTGAAATTTTTCGCCACTACCATTGAAAACAGCATCGATGACTGATGAATTTGCATCCAAGTCTGGTTGCTGCTTGAGATAAGAAATCTTATAATCCTTAGGTTTTTCGATTTCAATCGTATTGAGGTCAGAATTGTTGACAATTCCATCTAGTAAAGTTGTTTTACCAGTCCCATTTAGTCCTAAAAGACCAATTCGATCTCCTTCATTAATTGTAAAAGTAACATTAGTAAAAAGCGTTCTTTCACCAAATGATTTTGATGCATTCGTTATGTTTAAGGTTTTCAATTATTTCACCACTATAAATAAAAAATTCCTCTACCGATGTAGATAGAGGTATTATTGCTGTTCTGTTTTATTTTATCACATGTCAGAAATTAATATTCCTGTAATTGGTCGATGGAATAATACATCTGTTGTTGTCCGCCAAATCGAACCAAAATTTTAGCTCTTTTTTCATCAAAATAAACAACCGCTCCGATTTGGTCTTTCATGGCATCCGTTTGATCAACAATTGTTACCATGCTGCCAATTTTTAAATTCCCCATTATTTTCCTCCAATTAAAAAGCGAGACTTAGTTTTTGGACTAAGGCCTCGCATTTTTTTAAAGATCTTCTTTATAAATGTCGTAAACAGTATTTTCTGGGTCGATAGCAATATAAAGATTACCAGTTTTACTTGAAATAGCTGAAGATTGATAAGCATTATCCAATCCTTCAACATCCTTTTGCTTGAATGGGAAGTAAATTTGCATTGGTTCTTTATCTTGGTCATCCTCAAAGACAATATCACATTTTTCAACGTCTTGATACTTAATAATACGATTGAACATCCCATCAGCCATAGCAGCAGTAGAAACATCTGTATCCTTGATATAATCAGCTTCTGGTAAGATTTCGATTCTAAAACGTTTGCATGGGTGAATCTCTTGCATACGTCCACCCTTGATACGTCCATAACTAGTTGTTACACGCGCAATCCAAACATCACTCATTTCACTGTGACTAACAGTCCAAGTATCATCATTTCTAAAGTAAAACTTAAGTTCTTTAAAAACATGTTTAGTCATATTATCACCCTTTCAATTCTAAAATACTTACTAAATTCATAATAACACAGCATTATTGATTACTTAACAAATAATGTCTCAAATCATCAAAATTATTGGAAACGTTTCCTTCCACGACAGCACGCTCCATTTGTGACATCGATTTACCGATGATTGGTCCCGGTTTTACGTCCAATATTTCACAAACATTCTTACCTGTTAGCTGCAAATCATGACTACTTTTAATAGCAATTTGATCTACTTTTTGCTTTAAATTTGTATAATCAAATTCGATTTGGAACATCTTCGATAACTCAATCGTACGATCCAAATTATCGACTCCAAGCTTATAAATGTTCCAAAGATCAAAATCCTGACTCTCAAAAAGGTGCAATAGATTTAAAGTATTCAAACTAGCTTCACGAGTTTTATTAGAAACCTTCCAATCACGCAAAAAGGCATTGAATTCCTGGTGATTCAAGCTTAAGACGTAGCCGATAGCACTAAAAGCTGCTTCTTCATCGACAAATTCAGTATCCTTGATTTCCAACAACTCTGCTAACTCTAATTTTTGATCCTTAAAACCTGGACAATATTCGCTTAACCCTAACTTAATAAAATCTGCCAGACCAGTTTGCCAATTTTGACTCAACATCATTTTGACAAATTCTTCACGGATACGTTCAATTGCAATTTTAGCTAGTAACGGAGCATTATCTGCAATCGCTTGAGCAGTTTTTTCTTCAATTTTGAAATTCAACTGCGCTTGAAATCTTACTGCTCGCATCATTCTCAAGGCATCTTCGTGAAATCTTTCCTCAGCATGACCGACTGCACGAATAATTTTCTTATCTAAATCCTTTAATCCATCAAATTTATCAATTACTTGACCATCTTTGTCAACGGCTAAGGCATTGATCGTAAAATCACGTCTCTTTAAATCATCGGCTAAAGAGCGTACGAAAGTTACTTTGTCAGGACGACGATAATCCTGATAACCAGATTCAGTTCTAAAGGTAGTGATCTCATACGAATCATCCCCCATTAAGACTGTTACTGTTCCATGTTGGATTCCAGTGTCGACTGTGCGTTTAAAAATCTCTTTGATTTCTTCTGGGTAAGCACTAGTAGCAATATCAACGTCGTGGATCGATAGTCCTAAAATATGATCACGGACACTACCTCCTACAAAATAAGCTTCAAATCCGGCTTGTTCTATTTTTTTTAAAACTGGTAATGCTGCTTGAAAATCTGCAGGAAGTTGTTTGATTTGCATATATTTACCTCACGTATATTAAAAGTCTTTAATTATTATATACCATTAAGCCGAGTTGCCAAATAAACCTCTTTATCTGCGATATAATGAAGTTGATAAGGAAGTGAAAGACTGCTAGAAAAAACAATTTAAAAAACAAAACTTCTAGCATTCATAAGAAATGGTAAATATCATACTTTTAATTTCATTGATTGGATTGTGGATTGGAATTATTGGCAGTATCAACTGGTTGACCTTTTCGGCACTTTTATTAAATTCCGTTGTCTTCATTATTAGTATGGTAGCTGGTAAAGACAAATAATAAGATTCAATAATCACCCTTTAATTATTCAGATACGTTATAATATAAGTTATAGACCAATATAATTAAGGAGTTGATCATTGTGGCTAACGATTTAACGCAACTAACTGCAACCGACTGTTTTGATTATTTTGTAAATCATTTTGAAACAC
The DNA here is from genome assembly GCF_014058425.1 of Companilactobacillus pabuli. NCBI lineage: Bacteria > Bacillati > Bacillota > Bacilli > Lactobacillales > Lactobacillaceae > Companilactobacillus > Companilactobacillus pabuli. The sequence continues at coordinate 976,089 of NZ_CP049366.1, read as the reverse complement.
TATACAAAAATGAATCGAAGTATCGTAATCTTGCGGTTTTAGATCCAGATATTACCAATATCGAATTGTACGAGAGTCTCAAAGAACACTTTTTACTGGATGTTTTAAATAATCCAGAATTCAAAGATTACCAAGTTGATTTTGAACGGGGAATCGACGGTGGCGACAATTTTATTATGGTTGCTTTTACCGACCCGACAGACGAGTCAGTCGTGACTGTGGAAATCAATCGTGATGAAACTTCGGAGTCTGTTCTCAATTCCTTTAACAAAGGTATTGAAACGTTACGTTCAACCTTCGCTCCAGAAGTTTATGAAATGAAAACCGAAAATCACGCATAACAAGCATAAAAAAAGAGTCTAGAAATCCTTAATCAGGGGTTCTAGGCTCTTTTGTCCTCTTTGGAGAAAAGTTAAATCATGTTATGATATATATGATCTTATAAAGAAGTGAATCAAATGCATCCGGCAAATGCCACCGTAAAATATTTTTCATTCGAGGAATCAAAGGATTGATACTACCTTTTCACTTGCAAAAAAAGTAAGGAGTATCCTCAATGAAAATTTATTTGGCGACAATTACTGTCTGTGCTTTATTCTTAACCGGTTGTAGTCATAAAACTTCATATATTGACCAAACCGACTTGCAAAAACAACAAATAGTTCTCAAACGAAATAAAAGGAAATGGCGCCAGCAAACAAAACAAGTTGCTTATTCAACCTCATCGGATCAAGAAACCAATCTACCGAAAAATTTATCCTTGACCCAATTAAAGAAGAAAAGTGATTTTCTCATTCAAGGAACGGTTATCGATTTCACCCACAGTAACAAAGAGTCCACAGCAACGTCCATTTACGTCAATCACATTATCAGTGGCTCGGAGGATATCTTAGGAAAAAATATCGACATCAAACTCCCTGGCGGCATTGAACAAAACGTTTATTATCAGTCACTTCAATGTCCACTTCCAAAGTTGGGACAAAAAGTTATCCTCAGATTAGATAAAAATCACAATGAATATGAAGTTTTAGCGCCGAACTCCAATGTTTGGGTTGAAAAGAATCATGAATTCGTGTTGAATAACAAAGAAATTCGCCAAGAACCGCATCTAAAAGAAATCACTAAACAACTAAATCAAGCAATCCCTTATCGTTATACGGATCTTTGCTAAAACAAAAGCTGTCTTGAAATCAAATCAAGACAGCTTTTTTAACTTTGAAATTCAAGGCCGCACCAATCAAATTGGCATCATTGTGATAATACGCAGGGATAATTTTGGGAACTAATTTAATATCGGCTACTCGCTGAACTAATCTTTGAGCAGCTTCATTCAAATTATTGATGAAAGCTTGATTACTCGAAACGCCACCGCCAATGATAAAAGCCTCAGGATCAACGACAAATTGTAAATTAAAAATTGCTCGAGCTAAATTATCATACAACTTCAGTGCGTACTTTTGAGCAGTTGAATCACCCTTTTGAGCCATTGCTAGAATTTCTTTTCCAGTGTAATTAGTCTTATATGCTTGATTGTAATGTTGAGCCATTCTCACTGCAGTACCAACTAGACTGAGACGTTGATCGGTTTGACCTAGCATCATCCCAAATTCTCCACCTAGTAAATGCTGACCATGAACTAATTGCCGATTAATAACAACAGCCCCACCAACTCCGGTTCCAATCACTAACATGACGATATTTTGCATGTTGACGGCCATTCCACTATTAATTTCAGCTAAGGCTGCACAATTGGCGTCATTTTCCATTGAAACTGGCAAATTCAAACGTTTTTCCAAAGCGGCTTCAATTGGAAAATTATGGATATACGGCAAGGCGCTAATGCCACCAATAATCCCTGTTTGTTGATTGACAGCTCCTGGAATACTCAAAGCTACCCCGGCAATCTTGGTTCGATCATACCTTTTTACTACATTCTCAATTACTGTATAAAATGTTGCTAAATTCTTTGGTGTCGCAACCGCACTCTTATTAGTTAAAACTTGTTTCGATTCATCAAATAAAGCGTGTTTAATCGTTGTTCCACCAACATCAATTGTTATTATTGGTTTCATATCTACCATCCAGAAAATAAATTAAGCGTTTTCTCTACGTACATACTTATTATAATACATTCTCTATTGAATCGATTCAGACAAAGTCCACTCAATTTGACCTTGATATTCGCCACTGAGATTGGACTTTTGGTTCTTGATCATAATACCGTCATCATCATCCCAGTTATCAGAAATATTTTCGATTTTGTTTTGTCCACTCACAGCAGTATCACGATTGGCGATAGTTGGAGTATTAGTCAAAGATTGATAATTGTCGGCTTTATCAATAAAGTATAGCGGTTCAACATAATCATTATCTAAAACATTAAACAATCCTAATGAATGCGCAGAAAGATTCCACTTTGTACCGACACTGTTTACTTTGACGTCCCATTTTCCATCACGTTGAATAAAATCGCCATCTTGATCATCAAAATTTATATCTCTAAAACGAGAATCAGAGACATTTAATTCTAAGAGTTTTTTGTTGATATCTAGCTTAAAAAATGGTGTCTCAGAATATCTGCCATAAACATCCCTAACTGTCCCTGTAAGAATAAAAGGACTGTCTGGTTGACTCATACCTACCACACTAGGAGAAAATTGTCCCGTATAAGTAAGTGGTGGTCCATAATCTATACTTCCAGAAACAATACTCAGTCCACCATAAACTTTATTCTCATCTTTGATTCTAACGGTCAACTGTGCTGGTGCAGTTTGATAAGTTTCATCTTCTAAGTACTTAAACTCTAAAGGAACTTTTATTAAATTCAGTGTCGAACTAGTCGTAATATTTTTAGCAGTCGTTGAAATACTTGGAGTTAATTTAGGAACATTGATTATTACTGTTTTTTCTTCAGAATGGTACGAATTTCCTGTGACTGAAAATTTGATTATATTTTGTCCTTCTTTTAACAAGCTATAGTATTTATTTACTCCCAACACACTTTCGATTGGATTAAGTATAAAACTATAATTATTATTGCTATCAGTATTGACCACAGTTGAATTTTCTAAGCCATCACTATTTACACTTACAAAGAAATCTTGATAAACATCACTGTCTTCATTCTTAATTTTTAAAGATAGCTTATTGAATTTATGTGGATTTATTAGCATATCTGAATCTATTTCATCACTATATTTTATAGTCCAATCTAATGGAACTGGATCATTGTCATGAACATCGATAACCTCTTCTTTAGGTTCCAAAACAATTCCTAAATCAATCAATTTAATTGTAAAATCTAGCACATTTGATTGACGAGTTCCATCATCGACCCAAGCATTAATCTGATGTGTACCATAATCCAACTGTTTTAATTGTTCAGAAATTTCTGCATTAATTGATGTTTCAACAGCATCAGAATCAAGTTTAAAAATGGTATCTTCGTTATCTATGTTCATATGAATAGTCAGATCTTTGCTATTTACTTTAGCCCCATTATCATATTCAACTTTAATATTACAGAGCGGAATATTGTTCTTCTCATAAATCTCATAAATCTTAAAATCTTTTCTGGAAATCACTAATTGCTTATTGTCTAACACCTTAACTTGATAAACTAAAACGTTAGAAACGCGTCCTTTAGAATCAGTCATCTTAACTTTGAAGTCGTAAGTTTTATTACTTTCTAAGTCATTAACATCAAAAGGAATATCAAAATCACCTGATTTAGCACCTTTAGCAACTGAGATATTGCCCTTTTGAATGCCAGGAACTAATTTATTGTCTTGATCATAGACATCTACTTCACTAATTATATCTTCGCCATCAAATTCAGAATCCTTTAAATAAGAAATTTTACCTTTGAAATGAGCTGTTTCATCAGGACTGATCTCTTGAGACAAGTCATTAGTATTTACTATTTGTAATACTTCATTATCAATCGTAAAGTCAGGACTCATCGTATCGCCAGTAAATCCATCGGAATTATAACTAGTATTAACGCCACTTACTTTTGTCGTAATCGGCGTTTGGCTCTGCGGTCCTTTAACTGTCCCATAAACTTGAATATTCGATTGATCGTCAATTTTACTCATTGAAGGAATCTTAACTTTAAAACCTGTAACTTGCTTAAAAACTGGCGTATCTGTGTCATTTCCTGTTGTCGTACTAATAGTAACTTCTTCTAAATCTGTTTTATTGATTTCAAGAGTTTGTTTTGTACCATCTGCGGCGGTATAATTCATTTCGCCAATCACGCCATTTTCATCGCCAGAAAAATCTAAATAGTCTGGTAATGCAACAGTTGCAGTGATTTCTCCAGATTCAGAAATACCACCGACATATTTCAAATTTTGTTCCAGCATAACTTGGTCGCCATCAGAGACATTTAAAGTATCGCCGTCAGTTGAACTTACAGATGTATTTCTAGTCAAATCAGTCATCTTAGAAGTACCTTTGATATCAACCACGCGTGGCATTTTTTCAATTACCATCGCAAAATCACTTTTCTTTGATTCTGGCGATCCAGTTGAAGCTGTAAAGCCCCAGCGAGCTTTTTTATCGGAACTATCTTTAACTAACTGATTCGTATCAATTTCAAAAGTTTTAACATCTTGAGCATTTTGAGGTCTGGTCGTCCCATCTTGGAATTTGTCATTGATATGATATGACAAATATCCAATTGAAGAACCTGTATCTGGTTTTTGATAATCGATTGTTAAATGACGCCAACCATTTCTGGGGTCTTGGGTTTCAGAGTTAGCAACGGTGATACCATCATAACCTAATAAATAAGCATGATTTTGAATCCTTGCCCTATGCCCCATGTAATTGTACGTAGTCGTTTCTTTAAAAATTAATCCTGTTGTATAGTCTTTTCCAAAGTATGTAGCAACATCCCCTGGATATCCCCATGATATATGGTTTTCCTTTAACTGATTTGAAACAAAACCTGAATTAGTATCGCCATCATAATCTAAATAATCATTTATATTATTAGATTTTGAACCAGCATTTTGATTCAAATATCTATCGAATTCAATTGCAACACTGTTTTGTATACCGCCAGAATTATCTGTTATTGCTTCGCTCAATCCTTTACCATCCGAACTTCCACCTCCCCAGACACCTAAGGTCTGTCCGTAACTTGGAATTCCATCAGTATAATCTCTAGAGATAGCTTGATCACCATTTGGATCATTCTGTAAAACAAAGGCAAAGCCATCGATAGTATTACCACCGTAATACCAGACTGATAAAGTTTGATTCTTGCTTAAATCAAAATAATTATAAGTTTTATTACCATTGTCGTCTTTCACGGTTCCCCAAAAAGAGCCAATCTGTTTATTTTCTCCACCTGCGTCTAACATTTGAATAATATCGCTAGGGTTGCCTGTATCCTCTGCCCGTATTATTTTATTAGAGCTAGGAAAAGCATTGGCAGCACCAGTCTTGGTATTGGAGTAAGAACTTGGTGCGGTAATAAAATCATTAAACCTCACACCTTTTGGAGCATGTTTGTAAACTTCCTCTTTAGATGGTTCACTTGCAGCCATCACAGAAGTAATTGGAGTTGCTCTAAATAGTGGTAAAAGAAACATAACAATTAATAATTTGAAGATAAATCCATGCTTCTTCATGAAACTCACCTCACATATTTATGACAAGTTTAAACATATATTATTGATATTGTTATTATATGTTATAAGCGCTTTCATTTGGTGCCGATTTATGAAAAAAATATTATAAAAAAATAGCCATCTCATTATGCAAGATGACTATTGCTTTAATTCTTTTCTAATTCAACTGTTCAGAAACTTGACGATTGAGTTTTGGTTCAGCAACTTTATCCTTATTGTAATTTTTACCAAAAACAAAACCAAAGGTAACTGTTAATAATGGATTCATCCAAACGTAGAAGGCACATGGAATGAAGACTAATGGACTAACGCCTAAAACACCAGAGATAAAGATTCCGGTAACTCCCCAAGGAACCAAAGCATTGATATCAGCTCCCCCACTAGCGAGGATTCGTGATAAGTAAACCGGTTTGATATTTTGTTTATCAAAGTTTTCTTTGAAAGTTGTACCAGGTAAAATAATCGAAATGTATTGTTCACCGACTAAGAAGTTAACTCCGATAGCACTTAAAACTGAAGTTAAGATCAATTTACCAGGTGTATTGACACTTTGTTTCATTTTACCAACTAGATTTTCAACAACACCCATTTTGATCAAGACGCCACCTAGAGTCAAAGCAACTAAAATTAAAGAAATACTGCTCAACATACTAGTGACACCACCACCACTGACGATACTGTTGATTTTCTTATCCGGTGAATTCAATTGGAAACCATTCATGATTTGATTACTGATAGTTGAAAGCTTGGGATGATTGATAAAGATATGCATGATAATTGCGGTAATTGATCCTGACAATAACGTTGGAATAGCAGGAACTTGCATAATAGCACAAATAATTAACACAGCGATTGGAATTAACATCCAAGGTGACACAAAGAAGTTAGCATTTAGAGCATTGATAATATGGTGCACCGAACTCATATTAGGATTGGCAGTCGTGTGACCCGCAATCAAGAAAATAATAGCAGTGATTGTTGCTGAAGGAATAGCTGTATGAGCGATTGTCTTAATGTGATCAAAAACATTATCGACTCCAGCAATTCCCGTAGCTAAATTAGTTGTTCCAGATAATGGTGACATGTTATTTCCAAATAAAGCACCAGAAACGATTGATCCAGCAGTTAAAGCTGTATTGATACCCATAACGTGACCGATACCCATGAAGACGATACCTAAAGTACTAATAGTTGTGAAAGAACTACCGACGATCACACCAACTAAACAACAACTGACAAATACCGTAAATAAGAAAAATCTGACATTTAATATTTCTAGACCGTAAACCATGATGGTTGGAATTACTCCAGACATTGACCAAGCCGATACTAAAACACCGATCATGATAAATATAATCATTGGTACGATTCCTGGTTTGACGCCTTCAACGATACCATCTTGGAGTTGATTCCAAGTAAAGCCACGAAATCTTCCGTAAAACAATAACAATGTGAATGCCAATAAAATTGGAATTTGAGGTGTCATGCCCAGAGCAATCATCATTGTTCCTAACATCCCAAACATTACGATCATAATAATTAAACTTTCTAAAACTGATAATTTACCTTTTTTCATATTACTCACCCTATTTTGAATTTGATTTGTTTTTCTTAGTAGTTTTGATAGGGTCTGTAATAATAGTTTCTTTGTACTTCGTTAATTTCTTTCTCATTTAGGATTTGTGCAAAGGTTGCTTGCATGCGTAACTTTTCGATAAATTTCATCTGTAATTCCTCCTAAAATTATTTGTCCTAAAGAATAAAAAAAGCGCCCCTGCAATATATGCAGGGACGCTTTTGGCGCGGTACCACCCAAATTCAAGTAATAATACTTGCTCTTTATTCCGTAAACACAGGACGCGAGATTTCAATTTAGTATTTTGTGAAAATATCCTGTATGGCTCGCACCGACCGCCATTTCTCTGAACGCTGAGATACTTCGCTACTTGTTGTAAAATCAAAATCAATTTATGTAAGTAATCTTAGCAGAACTTTTTCATAACGCAAGAGTTTTATTAGAAAAATATTATTATTTTTTAATTTTTCTAATTTTGATTAAAGTGAATCTAACAATTCTTGCATTTGCTCATTATCAGGATCTTGTTTCAAGTAAAGTCTCAATGCTGCTTGGAGAACCTCTTTATTGCCGGTGCTACGCAAAATTTCTACCAAGTCTGACAAGTAGTCAAGATTGTCTTTAAATTCGTCTAAGACCGTCAAAATGTCTTCTTGGGCTTTATTAACATCATCAGTTTCAAATTCTGATTTAGCCAAATTCCAAATCAATTTAGGATTATTATTGATTTCACGACCATCCAAGAGATCCAAGTTAGCTTTGAACTGGCCTTTAGTAACATAGTAATCACTTAATTTGATAACTAATGGCATTGGATTTTCGACTTTCTTAATACCAGTTTCCAAAATCTTAATGGCGTTATTAGCATCTTCTGATGTTCCAGCATCAAAGGCAATTTGATACAAACGGTCATCTAATTCATTCAAGTTCAAACCTAGTTGAGCATACTTGAAAGCATCAGCATTTTTCTTGATATTCAAATAATCCTCAGCAATAACTGGATAAGCCGTTGGGTAATCACGATTAGTGTCAAGTAAGTTTTCCAAAACAGAAATCGATTTATTATAATTTTTAACTTGATTGTACAAAAATCCGAGTTGGAACTGAGCATCTTCATTTAATTCCAAAGCGTTTAATTTTTCATATTCACTGATGGCATCTTCATATTGTCCATCCCCAGCTAAAGAACTGGCCTTTCTCAAGACAATTGAAATACCAGAATAGTTCTTAATTCCCATATCTAATAACATGTCATAGTACGTCAAAGCTTGATTGAATTTATTCTCATCGAAATAAACTTCAGCCAAGGCAAACTTGAAAACTTCCTCATCAGGAAACTCTCTGATTCCCTCTAAGAGTTTTTGTTCACTAACCTCATAAAGTCCTAATGACTGATAAATATCGGCTGAAACTAACAAATTTTCGGCATAAGCTGGTGAATCAGGCGTGATTTGAGAAATATAATCTAAAGCTTGATCGCTATCGCCGTCAGAAACAGCAATTTCAGCCAGTCTGGAGAGGATTTGGCCCTCTGCTGGGTAATTGACCAAAAGATGTTGATAAATCGTCTTAGCTTGAACAGAGAGTCCACGACTCATCAATGTTTCAGCTAAAGAAAATTGAGTTTGATCATCATCTTCTTTAAGTGATTCTTGAATCAAACCATCAACTTTTGAAAAGTCACCATCATCGATTGTTTCCATAACTTTATCTGCTTTACTCAAATTAAAACCTCATACTTTCTTTTGCGTAAAAAAAGACGGTCAAACGACCGCCCCTTATAAAACTAATTATTTAACTGAATCCTTCAAAGCTTTACCTGGTTTAAATGCAGGAACCTTGCTTGCTGGAATCTTAATTTCTTCGCCAGTTTGTGGGTTACGACCCTTACGAGCAGCACGTTGACGAACTTCAAAGTTACCAAAGCCAATCAATTGAACTTTGTTACCTTCTGATAAGTTTTCTTGGATAGTTTCAAATACTGCATCAACAGCAGAAGTTGCGTCCTTCTTTGTCAAACCAGTTTTACTTGCGACACTATCAATAAGTTCAGCTTTATTTGCCATATGTGAATACCTCCGGAAATTTGTAAAATATTTAGAACACATGAACTTTTATTAATGCGTTCATTATTCTATGTACAAAATTACCATAGCAATGCCGATGTGGCAAGCATTTACGCCATTTTTTAATATAAATCTTCTTAAATATAATTATATTTATAAAAACGGATAAAATACTGTCTTTCTAAGCTATTTTCGTTTTCTTGGAAGAATCTTGATTGGTGTTCCTTCAAAATCGAAAGTATCACGCAATTGATTCTTCAAAAATCTCTCATATGAGAAATGAAGCAATTCTGTCTCATTAACGAAAGCAACAAATGTTGGCGGTTGAATGGCAACTTGTGTCATGTAGTAAATTCTCAAACGTTTTCCATTTACTAATGGTGTTGGTGCGATTGAAGTTGCACGCAACAATAAATCGTTAAGAACTGAAGATTGAATTCGACGATCACGGTTACCATAAACTCTTGCAACTAATTCTGGAATTTGGTCGAGGCGTTGACCCTTAATAGCAGAAGTGAACAAGATTGGTGCATATGATAAGTATTGGAATTCAACTCTAATTTGGTTTTCAAAGTCCTTCATCGTATTAGTGTCTTTTTTCAAAGTATCCCACTTGTTAACGACGATGATTACACCTTTGCCGGCGTTGTGAGCATATCCAGCCACACGCTTGTCTTGTTCACGAATACCTTCTTCAGCATTCAAAACAACACAAACGACGTCTGACTTATCAATCGCACTCAAAGCACGCAAAACAGAGTATTTTTCAGTATTTTCGTAGACTTTACCACGTTTTCTAATACCAGCAGTATCAATCATTGTAAAGTCTTTGTCGAGCTTTTCATCATGATACTTAGTATCGATGGCATCACGAGTCGTTCCTTGCATATCGGAAACGATAACACGTTGATCACCTAAGATAGCATTGACCAATGATGATTTACCAACATTAGGACGACCGATAAAACTAAATTTGATAGTCTTATCTTCTTCCAACTTGTCTTCGTGTGGAAAGGCCTTAACAATTTCATCCAACAAATCACCTAAACCAGTACCTTGAGCACCAGAAATAGGATTGGGATCGCCAAATCCTAATGCATAAAAGTCATAAATATTTTGACGTTGTTCAGGATTATCAGCTTTGTTGACTGCTAGGATAACTGGCTTCTTCGTCCGATACAAAATTTTAGCAACATCTTCGTCTTCTTTAGTAACGCCATTTTGACCGTTAGTGATAAAGACGATAACGTCAGCTTCATCGATTGCAATCTCAGCTTGGTTCTTGATTTGAACGGACATTTTTTCACCGCTCATTTCAATACCACCAGTATCGATCAAACGGAATTCTCTTCCTAACCAACTAGCACGGGAATAAATTCGATCTCTAGTAACACCAGGTGTATCTTCAACGATTGAAAGTCGTTCATTAATAATTCGATTAAAAATTGTAGATTTACCAACATTGGGGCGTCCTACTAACGCAACTACTGGAACAGACATATTTTGCCTCCCTACTTATGTTCATTAACTATTTCAGTTACTCTTTTAACAACTTGTTCGATAGTCATATCTGAAGTATCTACTTCAATGGCATCGTCAGCTTTTTTTAATGGTGAAATTTCACGATGTGAGTCTTTGTAATCACGTGCTGCAATTTCATTCTGTAGTTCTTTTAATGGAGTATTGATGCCACGTTCAACATTTTCTTTGAAACGTCTCTGTGCGCGAACTTCCACACTGGCAATCAAAAAGATCTTTACCTCTGCTTTAGGTAAAACAGTTGTACCAATATCGCGACCATCCATGACGATATCGCAATCATTAGCTAAATCACGTTGCATTTGAACTAATTGTGTTCTTACTTCCTTGATTGCAGAAACTTGCGAAACATTGTTTGTTATTTCTTCAGTTCTAATGTCATCTGAGACATCTTCATCGTCTAAATAAACGTGTTGTCCATCCTCTTTATTTAGAAAATGAATTCGATGTTCTGACATTAATTTCAAAATATTGAGAGTATCACCATAACCCACATTGTGCTTTTTTGCAAGTAAAGTCACTGTTCGATACATTGCACCAGTATCACAGTATACAAAATTCAAGTTTTTTGCGATCAATTTGGCAATCGTACTTTTTCCAGCAGAAGCTGGTCCGTCTATAGCAATTTGCATTCGTTTCTCTCCTTAATAAAAGGGCCCAGACAAATGTCCAAGACCCTTCACATAAAAATTATTTAACTCTTAGTGTTGTACCAGGTGTCAATGTACCAACGTTACTGTTCAAACTCTTAAGTTGAGCAGTAGTTAGATTATTGTTATATGCAATTCTAAACCAGTTGTCACCAGCTTTAACAGTGTAATAAGATGCTGAACTACTACTATCACTATCTGTTGAAGTTGTGGAACTGTTGTTGGTATTCGTACCAGTTGAAGCTTGTTGATCAGTTTGTTGTGACTGTTGAGTCTGTTGAGATTGCTGTGCTTGTTGTTGACTATTGTCAGTTGTTTGTGAATTGCTTGAATCCGCAGTAGTGCTGTTTGTAGCAGTACTATCACTGGCAGTATTCGAATTATTAGCGTTAGCATTAGACTTACTACTATTATCAGTAGTTGTCTTCTTAGCACTAGCTTTCTTAGTAGACTTCTTAGCGGCTTTCTTCTTTGGAGATTTCTTGGCAGTCTTTTTCTTTGTAGACTTGTCTTTATTCTCAACTGAACTTTCTGATTGAGAACTATCAAGATCACCACTGCTACTACCTCTAACAGCATTAATTATAACTGGTGTAAACATAATAACAATCAAGGCAACAACTAGAGTAACGACTAAAGTATGATTTCCACGTTGCTTTTCTTTAGTAACGGCACGTGAAACATGTCCCTCATCGTCAGTATCAGAATCAAAACTCTTTTCCCAAGGCTTAACGTCTTCTTGATCTGAAGAATTATCTTGAGCTTTGTCAGATTCTGCTTTTGAATCTTCAGCTGACTCTTTAGGTGTCACTGGTGGCACTACTGGAGTTGGTTCAACCTTAGTCTTGTCAACTTCAGGAGCGTCATGTTTTGCTTCGCTTAAATGATCATTGCTTTCTTCAGCTTGAAGATGATCGACCCCAGCAGGTGTAGGATTATCCTCAGCTTGCTTAGGCTCATCATTAGAAGCCTGATCGTCAGAAACAGTATTATTCGTTGGTGTGTTTTCATCACCTGTATCGATTAGATGATATTTTTTTAAATCCTCAAGACTGACAGATCCTTCTAGTCCTTTGGTGGATTTTGGAACACGTGAATCGCCAGACATATTGTTTTTATCATTATCGGCCATTAAAAACCAACCTCCTAATTTCTATCTCTTAAAGCATATCATAAAAGTTTAAAATTTTTCTTTAAAGATTTATAAAATTTCACTATTTAATAGCGAAATGCCCCTTGATTTTAGGATAAATGATAATAACTGCTGCCGAAATAATCAATGCTTTAATAATATTAAATGGAATGACCCCGGTTGCCACATACTTAGCAAGCGACATATTTAGTTGCATCCCAACGACATTCATATAAAGTGGCATAACTACGAAATAATTCAAAACTGACATAATCACCGTCAAACTCAAAGTTCCGGCAACAACTGCCATGATTTTTTTATTCTTCTTCCAGAAATAACTGAATGGCAATAACAAGGCTACTGAACCTACAAATGCTGCACCATCACCGATCAAACCGGCCAAACCAGTTCCAGTTACTAGTAAGTGGACCATCGACTTAAGTAAAGCAATCATGATTCCCCCAACAGGACCAAAAGCAAACGTTCCAATAACTGCCACGCAGTCACTTAAATCAACTTTCAAAAATGGCAACCAGATCAAAACTGGAAACTCAAAGAACATCAAAATCGTTCCCAATGCTGCAAAAATAGCCACCCCAATTATGTCTTGAAACTTGTATAAACTCTTTCCCATTAAAATCAACCTCTCTAAATTGATTCCCAAAGAAAAAAGGCCTATTTTGGGCATACCAAAACAGACCTAATCTGTTTTCTTCCATCCAGACTTTACTGTCGGTATTGGAATTGCACCAATTCAACCAGCTTGCGCTGGGTCGCGGACTTTACCGCCGGTCGGGAATTACACCCTGCCCTGAAAACCAATTATTTAATTTTATATTTATAATATAGCAGACCCCTTGATATATGGCAACTGAGTAGTTGTTATGGGAACAATACCATTTGGTTATTAGTGTTGCTTCTTCTTCAAAGTAGCAACTTCTAAACGAGTCAAATCACGATATTGCCCAGAAACTAAACCATCTAAAGTCAAGAAATCATAACTTTCACGTGATAGCTTTTCAACTTTATGTCCAACGGCATCGAACATATTCTTAACTTGGTGATTGTGTCCTTCATGGATAACCATTCTAACGATCGAACTGTTCTTCTTTTTGTCTTTTGACATTACACGAACTTTAGCTTTGGCAGTCGTATAGCCTTTTAGCTTGATTCCATTTTCTAATTTTCTAATTTCTTCTGTTGTCAAAATACCTTCGACCTTAGCAATATAAGTCTTATCGACGTGATATCTTGGATGCATCAAATGATTGGCAAAATCTCCATCATTGGTTAATAGTAGCAAACCAGACGTATCATAATCCAAACGACCGATTGGATAAACACGTTCACGGACATCATCTTCTAACAAGTCAGTGACAACTTTTCTATCCTTATCGTCTGAAACGGCTGAAATAACACCACGAGGCTTGTACATCAAAATATAACGTTTCTTCTCTTCTTCCATAGGAACGCCATCTACTTCGATACGATCGTGGTTATCAACTTTGACACCCATTTCCGTGATCAACTTGCCATTAACCTTAACGTGACCTTTAGCAATCAATTCTTCTGATTTACGTCTTGAAGCCACGCCTGCATCAGCCATATATTTTTGTAATCTAACTTTCTCCATCTATTTCTCCTGTATTTGAGTTATCCTCAAAGTTTTCTATTTTTGGTAAATCATCTAAGCTCTTAATCCCAAAGTAATCAAAAAATTCATCTGTCACAACATACAAATTAGGATGTCCAGGGACATTCTTTTTACCATGTTCTTTGATCATCTTTCGCATCAACAAAGTATTCAAGCTTCCGGAACTTTGCACGCCACGAATTTCATCAATTTCAATCCTAGTAATTGGTTGTCGATAAGCGATGATCGATAATACTTCTAAAGCAGCTTGACTAAGTTTAGTCCCTAAGCCTGATTTGAAATATTTCGTCAAAAGATCACTGAATTCATTTTTCGTAACTAATTTATAAAGTGAATTGTAATTGACTAATTGGATGCCAGAATCTCCATCAGTTAGCAATTTAACTTGTAATTCTTCGAGATTTTGTCGTAAAGCGGCACTATCGATTTCCAATAACTCGACCAAATCTTTTTCTTTGATGCCTTGATCACCGGCCACAAACAATAATGCCATTATTTTTGCTTGATACACGTTTAATTCCTCAATTCAATAAATAATTCACTCTTAAAATCAGCCTGTTGAACTGAAACAATTTGTTTTCGAGCCATTTCCAAAATCGCCATAAAATCAGTAACGATTTCTTCAATATTGCCGTTTAATTTCAAAAGTGCTTTAAAAGTAGTTTTCTTAACGGACTTCAATTCCGTCATGATATTATCAGTCGCATCCTCAATCGAAAGTGTTTCATTTTCAATTGTTTCTGTTTCTGGCTGACGATTCTTCTGCTCACGTAATAATTCAGCGTATGTCGTTGCCAAATCCGTTAGAGCAACCGAACCAGGTTCAAGAAACTGTTCCAATTGCTTGTTAGGAATGCTGACTTCCTTGTCGAATTGCTGCTTACGATACTGCTCTTTTTCTTCAAAATAAGCTGCTACTTTTTTGAAAGTTTGATAAGTTAACAATTGCGAAACTAACTGATCACGAGGATCTTCATCTTGCAACTCATCTTCAATTTCGTCTGGTGCTTGAGGTAACAGCATTTTACTTTTAATTGACATTAATGTCGATGCCATGACTAAATAGTCACCAGCAATATCTAATTGCAATACTTTCATACTCTTCAAATAATCCAAATACTGTTGAGTAATTTGAGCTATCGGAATATCGTAAATATCAACTTTTGATTCCTTGATCAAATGCAACAACAAATCAATTGGACCTTCAAAGTCGGTTAGAACTAAATTTAATTTTTGCATTAATCTGTTTCTTCCAAATCCTTCTCAAGTTTCTCTTTATTTTGACGCCAAAGTTTTATATCTTTACTCAATTCAAAATTTCCCAAAATAACTAATTTAGGAAACCGTTTCTGAACATCATCAAAAATTTTAAAAATATTACTTTGCGAGCGATAAGAGGGGTTCAACGAAATATATTCAATGAAAACAGTCCCTTCAGAAAAAGATAAGGCGACAATTCCAGAATAATCGTCCATATTGCTCTTCCATAAATACAATTGTCGATTCTCATCTTCTGAATAAAGATTCAACTCTTGTTCCATATTATGGAAGTCTTTTAAATCATTAATATATGATAAAAAGCCCATGGCAATTTTTTTATTCTCATCACTATATTTACTAAGCATAAATCCTCCTATGCTCTGGGAAAAGTCTTGTTATAAACTTGCTTCATCCGCGTCTTATTAACGTGCGTATAAATTTGAGTCGTTGAAATATCTGAATGTCCCAACAATTCCTGAACTACACGTAAATCTGCCCCATTCTCCAATAAATTAGTTGCAAAAGAATGACGCAAAGTATGTGGTGTCACATCTTTAGTAATACCTACTTGAGCAATATATTTTTTGATCATGCGCCAAATCGACTGCCGAGTTAATTTCTTACCACGAAAGTTCAGGAAAACCTCCGCCTGCTGACCATATTTTGTAACCAAAGGTTGACGAGTCTCTTGCAAATACTTATTCAACCATTTAATGGCTGTTTCACTAATTGGCAAAAGTCTTTCTTTAGAGCCTTTTCCTAAGGTTTTGATCAATTGTAAATCCAAATGTAAATCATCCATCTTTAAATTGACTAATTCACTAACTCTAAGACCGGTAGCGTACATTACTTCAAAAATCGTCCGATCTCTAATGCCAAGACTTGTTGAAATATCTGGAGATTCGATCAACTTGTTAACTTCATCCATCGACAAAACTACTGGTAAATGGCTTCCTTTTTTAGGAGCATCCAGTTCATTCATTGGATTAGTAGGAATCTTATCGAGCAGTTCTAACCATTGATAAAATTTCTTTAAAGAAGAAAACATCCGCATTTGAGAGTTTTTCGACTTGCCAGCTTTATCCTGACTAGCAAAGAATTGTGTAATAACAAAATGATCTTCTGGATAGAACGTAGCTTTTTTATTTTCTAAAAATTGACTAAATTCTAACAAATCCTGGTTATAAGAAGTAATTGTATTCTTCGATAAACCGCGGTCCAATCTCAAATAGCGTGCATAATCAGATAAAGTATCAATCATAGTTTGATTTTTAATCGTTAATTTATCACTCACTAAACATCACCTCTATTTGAGATAAGTGTAGCCATCTTTTTGTTCGATTTTCTTTTGTTTCATCAAATTACCAAGGGCACGCTTAAAACTACCCTTACTGATACCGAAATATTCTCTGATATCATCAGGATCACTTTTATCAGTATAAGGAATCTTACCATCACGAGCGTGTTCCAAAACAGCCATGATCATTTGAGCATCAGGTGTGATTTCTTCATAAGCACGAGGACGCATTGAGAGATTCAAACGACGGTGACTTGAACCAATCACACGAGTTTTGATATGTTGACCAATGTGTAAGGGTTGGTCTTGTTCATCAACGTGGACAAAGCCCATGTAGTAACTATCAGTCATGACAAAAGCACCGGATTCTCTAATGGCAATCACAGTTCCTTCTTCATTCTTGTTCATCAATTCTTTTAGATCTGTACTAGGACTACGAGCAATCTGTGTGTAAAGTTCGATATCGGCTAATTTGCCCCATAGACGACCCTTATGATCAATTTCCAATTTGACCATTAAATTATCGCCCTTTTTAGGCCATTCGCTGTGCTCTAATGGTAGATCATCCAAAGAAACCACGATATCCTTGTCTTCCAAACCAACATTGACGAAAACTCCCAAGTCAGTTCTTACTTCAGTAACTTCCGCGAAATCCCAAACTCCTTGAGTTACAAAGGGTAAAACTGTCGTCATTTTATTCTTATGAGCTTGATTTTCATAAACAAATCCTGCTATTTGATCACCTAATTCAGGTATTTCGGTTAATTCAGTTAAATCTAAGGCAAAAGTTACCCCCTCTACTTGAACAAAGGCTTCATCCTTATTAAGGTCGGTTACCGTTCCTGGCAATACTTGACCGTACATTTCTGCTGCTTCCATTTTTCACCATACTCTTTTTGACATTTTATTTATCTAGAATAAAAATACCCCCAACTACTAGAGGGTATCTATTATTGAATATTTAATCTTCTATATTATATCAGAAAGAACGACTAAGTAATAACTTCACACTAAAAAAAGAACTCACTCTAACCAAATAGAATGAATTCTAGTTCATAGCATGAATTTTAAACATTGAATTGATATAATCTGATTCTTCTTGCCCAGTGTTGTATTTATCATCTTTGTACTTATCATATCTTCGTGCAGCTGCCATAATCTCAGCTGTTTGAATCTTGTCAAAGATTGATAGTCCCTTTTGATCATCGTTGACTAACGCAAAAACATTTTTCTTTTGCTCACTACGATACAGCTTTTTAGGACCAACCGTCGTTATAAAATCAAAATCATTTTTATCAAATTTCATTTAATTCTCCTAGTTCTCTTACATATCTAGTGTAGTTCCAAAAACACCAGATAACAAAAAATTAGACTCATCATTTTTTTAATCAAATAAGTACTATATGATAATCATATTTTTTTCAATGTCAACGTTGAAATTCTTTTAAAAGAGTGAAATAATTTTCTTTGTAGTAAGCGATTACAAATTTAATATTGAGAGAAGGATTTTGTTATGAAAATTAAAGCTGCTGTAGTTGATAAAGTAAATGATCCATTCGTTATTAAAGATGACGTTGAATTAGCTGACATGACCGATGATGGTCTACAAGTTAAGGTAGTTGCTTCAGGTATCTGCCACTCTGATGAAGCTCTACGTAAAGGTGACGCTGCATTTAGTTTTCCAGTTATTCTTGGACATGAGGGATCCGGAATTGTCGAAAAAGTTGGTAAAAATGTTACAAACTTTAAACCTGGTGATCATATCATTATGTCATTCTACTCATGTGGCGAATGTGATAACTGTCTAAAGGGTAAGCCTACACAATGTCGTAAGTATGCTGCATCTAACCTTTCAGGTACACGTCCCGATGGTTCAGATCACTTTACAGAAGATGGCCACCACGTAAGTGACATGTTCAATCAATCATCATTTACAACACACACTGTAATTGACAAGCGTAATGCTGTTAAAGTTCCTAAGGATCTAGACTTAAGAAAACTTGGACTTTTGGGCTGTGGCTACGTAACTGGTAGTGGTACTGTCTTCAATACCCTTCAACCAAAACCTGGTGACACAATTGCTGTCTTCGGTACTGGTGCCGTTGGTCTTGCTGCTATGATGGCTGGTAAGATCTCTGGATGTGTCAATGTTATCGCCGTTGATATTGTCGATTCACGTTTGGAATTAGCCAAGAAAATGGGTGCTACTGATATCGTTAATAGTAAGAATGAAGATGCCGTTGAAGCAATCAAGAAGATCACAGGTGGTTTAGGTGTTGACTGGGCCGTTGATACTACTGGTGTTGCTAAAGTTATGACAGATTCAATCGCTGCTTTGACACAAGGTGGTACTACTGCCACAATCGCTGTTACACCACATAACATCGACATCAGTACTTGGAACGACCTTTGTGTTGATGATAAAAAGATTGTCGGTGTAAACATGGGTGACTCAATTCCTCAAGTTGATATCCCTCGCTTGATCAAATTCTATCAAATGGGTGCCTTCCCATTCGATCTAACAGAAAAATTCTATGACTTTGACCAAATCAATGAAGCTGACGCTGATTCAGTCAGTGGTAAGACTATCAAACCTATTTTGATTATTGATAAAGATTACCAACCTGGTGACTAATTAATCTAATCTAAGCAGACCGTCTTTTGATGGTTTGCTTTTTGTTTTTATATTTATGTTTTCGTAAAACATTTTATATTACTTATTATAACGTTACATAAGATTAATTTAAATAAGTTGCGTACAATGGATATTATGTCAAAAAAATAAGCTGATAATTATTTTAAAATTTATCAGCTTATTTTTATTTATTTAATTTCGTCACTTTGGGCGTTCTCTTGTAATCTCTTCAACAAGACATCAGCAATTCCTCTAACCTGCTTGTCACCATCACGTTGCGACAAACGATAACCGACAAAATAAGGAGAAACAACGTATCTTGCTTCAATCTTACAAATTATTTTCTTACCAAATTTATAGAAGAAAATATTATATGAATCGAATTTACCACCGTAGAGATCATCTAAGACATACTTAACTGTCACTCTAGTAAATTCGGCCAAATCATCGATGTACTTAGGATTATTAATAACAACGTTAAATTCAACAAAACCCATGATTGGTTTTTGTGAAACATTAACATTAATGTGTTTGGAGTTGAAGACGTCCATTCCAGTAAAGTTCTCTTCTTCTACGTGTTTGTAGCCATCAACCTTATCTAAGCCAATGATTTGGAAATGCGGATGACGCAAAGAACCACCGGACATAGGTCCAAAATTCTTGTACATCAAGACACTTTCATATTTCTTACTTTGAATCATTTCATTCCAGCAATGATAAATGAATTCAAACACTTCTTGGTTCTTCTCGACTGAATAGTTAGAAATATCACCATAATGATCGCTAGATTCAATTACTAGAGTTTGATTTGTATCTTTTAAGGTCTTGAATTTATTTTCCAACCAAATCATATCGCCCTTTTGTTCAATGATATTAGTTAAGTTCTTAGTATCACAGAAAGGACAATAATCTTTCTTCTTTTTCTTCTCAACATCTCTAGGTTTTCCTTTAGCTTGCTCAATTTCAAAAACAAGTACATCTTTATTTGACAATCTTTCACCTCAAAATTCTTTAATACTATGATATTAACGCAAACACAAAAAAACTGAAAGAAACTCGTCAGTTTCTTTCAGTCAATTTATATTTTACAGTTAATTATAATTTTATTTAAAAATTATAGTGAACGTGAAGCACCCTTGTATACAACACCACGTCTTGAATCAACAGTAACAGTGTCACCATCTTTAACAAGTGATGTAGCATTCTTAGCACCAACAACTACAGGTAGACCCATAGCAATACCAACAACAGCAGCATGTGAAGTCAAACCACCGTTTTCAACAACAACGGCACTAGCCTTTTCAAGAGCTGGTAGGTAATCTTTATCAGTCATTTCTGTAACTAATACGTCACCTTCGTTGATCTTCTTGTTTGCTTCTTCAGCATTGTGAGCAACTACAACGTTACCAACAACTGATTCTTCACCAACACCTTGGCCTTTAACCAATGTTGAACCGATCAATTGAACCTTCATAACGTTTGTTGTACCACTTTCACCAACAGGAACACCGGCAACGATAAGGATCAAGTCACCTTCCTTGGCAAAGCCACGTTCTTGAGCCTTCTTAGCAGCTAAGTCAAACATTTCATCAGTGTTTTCTGGCTTGTCAGCAATAATAGGATCAACACCCCAGTTAACTGTCAAACCACGTTGTGTCTTTTCATCAAATGTAACAGCAAGAATGTCAGCACTTGGACGGTATTTAGAAATCATACGTGCAGTGTAACCACTCTTTGTAGCTGTAACGATTGTATTGATGTTTAGTTCTTCAGCAGTTCTAACAACTGATTCACCGATTGATTCTGTGACGTTTGAACCTTTGTAGTCTTCGAATCTTTGGATAGCAAGTGCGTTAGTCTTGTCTAATTGTTGTTCTGTACGTTCGTCGATACGAGCCATAGCAGCAACAGCTTCTACAGGGTAGTCACCGTTAGCACTTTCACCTGAAAGCATTGTAGCATCTGTACCATCAAGAACAGAGTTAGCAACATCAGTAACTTCGGCACGTGTAGGACGTGGGTTTTCTTGCATTGAGTCAAGCATTTGTGTAGCAGTGATAACTGGTTTACCTAAAGCGTTACACTTCTTGATCAATGATTTTTGTACGAATGGTACGTTTTCAAATGGAATTTCAACACCCATGTCACCACGAGCAATCATCAAACCATCTGAAACTTTAAGAATAGAATCGATATTGTCGATACCTTCTTGTGATTCAATCTTAGGGAAGATTTGTACGTATTCACAGTGTTTTTCTTCAAGGATTTCACGAATATCTAGGACATCTTGAGCTTTACGAACGAATGAAGCTGAGATGAAGTTGATACCTTGATCTAGACCGAAACGAATATCGTCTGAATCTTTTTCAGTGATACCAGGTAGACGAACTTCAACACCAGGAGCATTGATACTCTTTCTTGAGCCGATCATACCTTCGTTTTGTACAACTGTAACCAATTCACGGTTCTTGTCATCTTTTTCAGTAATCTTCAAATCAACAAGACCATCATCGATCAATACGTGACCACCAACATGTGTATCATCGTATAGTCCAGGATATGTTGAAGCAATCTTTTCTGGTGTACCTGTTAATGAGTCATCCATTGAGATACGGATTGTTTGACCAATCTTAGCTTCGAACTTGCCGCCTTCTTGGACAGTAGTACGGATTTCAGCACCCTTAGTATCAAGAACGATACCTACAGTCTTACCAGTAATTTTTTCAGCTTCGTGTACCATTTCCATACGAGCTTTGTGTTCAGCATGGTCACCGTGTGAGAAGTTGAAACGGAAAATGTTAGCTCCGGCTTCAATCAATTTAACGATTGTGTCGACATCGTTACTAGCAGGTCCAAGTGTACTTACAATTTTAGTTCTTTTCATCGAGAATCCCCTTTTCTTGTTGTATTCATCGTTTATTGTAACAAATTACTTCACTTAATGCTTAACTTATCTGCTAATAGATTCGTTTAAGTCATAGAGTGATAAATCAGGTTTGTGCTTGCTATCGAACAAGTCAAGAATATCATGAGAAGTAATCTTGTTGTCTTCGATACCAACGGCAAGACCACCCTTACCGTCAAGAAGCAAATCAACTGCGTGAGCACCCATCTTACTTGCTAAGACACGATCTCTTGCAGTTGGTGAACCACCACGTTGAACATGTCCTAGGACAGTTGCACGTGAATCAAAGTCACCATACTTGTCTAATTCTTTCTTGAATTCGTCAGCGTGCATAACACCTTCGGCCAAGACAATAATCATATTCTTATTGCCGTTTTGACGACCTTTTTTAACTTCTTCTGCAATTTCTGCAATATCGAAGTCACGTTCTGGAACGATGATCTTTTGAGCACCGCCGGCAACACCAGCCCAAAGGGCAACGTCACCTGCGCCTCTTCCCATTACTTCAACAATAAATGTTCTTTCATGAGAGCTGGCAGTATCATGTAACTTATCAATAGCGTCAACAGCAGTAGAAACAGCTGTATCGAAGCCAATTGTAAAGTCAGTGAATGGAATATCGTTATCAATTGTTCCTGGTAGGCCGATTGTGTTGTAACCATGTTCAGTT
Source organism: Companilactobacillus pabuli (assembly GCF_014058425.1). NCBI lineage: Bacteria > Bacillati > Bacillota > Bacilli > Lactobacillales > Lactobacillaceae > Companilactobacillus > Companilactobacillus pabuli. Next base: position 953,063 of record NZ_CP049366.1, on the reverse strand, counting down.
AAACGCAATGCACCATGGTAAGAACCATCGCCACCGATAACAACTAATGCGTCAATTCCGAATTTCTTCAATTGATCAATACCCTTGAGTTGACCTTCTACGTTAGCAAATTCAGGATATCTTGCAGAATACAAGAATGTACCACCACGTTGAATACGGTCAGAAACGTCAGCACTTGTCAATGGGAAGATATCTCCCGCAACAAGACCAGCGTATCCATAATTGATACCAAACACTTCAAGCCCTTTGTCAATGGCTCTACGTGTGACTGCTCTGATAGCAGCGTTCATACCAGGGGCGTCGCCACCACTGGTTAAAATACCAATACGCTTCATTTGTTCACACTCCAAAATTATTTGTTTCTAAAACAAAACCTAATCAAATATAACATTTTTACTGATTAAGTTGTAGAGCTGAAAACGTTTTAAGATAAATTAATTGCTTTTTTTCACTAAAACACTCCGTTTACCTAAGAACATTTCCAACTTATTCCGCACGTTACTATTAAAGTCTATCCAACGATTAGATTTCAAGAGTAATGCTTGTCGATTTTTTTCGCGATAAATAATCACTGGCATTTTTCCTTTAGATTCAGCAATTATTTCATACAATTTTTCCAAATTCTGTGGCGTATCTAATTGCTTAGTTACACGCAAATACAATTTTTCAGCCGGTAATTGAATTGTGAACTGTTTGGGATCATTCAACCTATCAGCTATCAATTCCAAATCACCACGTTGACCGACATTTCCACGACCAACAAAGACAAAGATCTTACCGTCTAAATCCATATCTTCAATTTGTTGGAATAATTTAGGAAAAACTGTCACGGAAATTGAACCCGTCTCATCTTCAATTGTCATAAAACACATTCGTTGACCTTTTTTCGTCCGAATCACTCGTAAATTCTTGACTAAACCTAAAACGTTAACTGTATTTTGTGTTTGATGTAATTCAGCAATTTTTACCAAAGGTAAATTAAGAATACGTTCTCGGTATTTCTCGACTGGATGGCCTGACACGTACACGCCTAAGTATTCTTTCTCTTGATTCAAACGTTCCGTCAGTGAAAAATCATCGATCTGGTGTTTTTTAGGATCAAGTACATCAAATAATGATAAATTGCTACCAGCCAATTGAATACTTTCAACTAAATCTCGAAAATCATATAATAATTCTTTACGATTACGATTAAATTCATCAAAAGCACCTGATAAAATCATTGGTTCCAGATAGTCATTTTTAACAAAACGTCGATCTAAGCGTTGTAAGAAATTCAAAGGACTAGTAAATTTGCCATCTTTATTACGTTCCTTAATGATTTCTGTTGCCAAGTCACGTCTCATCCCTTTGATACTCAATAAACCGAAACGAATTCCTGCTTCAGAATCCACAAATTCAAATTGACTTTGATTGATGTCAACGTTGAGGATCTTGACGTGTGAGTCCTTAGCATCTTGAATATAAGTCGAGACTTTTGTTTCATTATTCAAATTGGAATTCAATAAACAAGCAAAAAAGACATCCGGAAAATGAACTTTAATATAAGCCAACCAAAAAGCAATCATCGAATAAGCTACGGCGTGAGACTTGTTGAAACCATAATTACCAAACTTTTCAATATATTGATAAACTTTTTGGGCTGATTCTTTTGCATGACCCTGAGAAACTGCTCCATCAATAAACTTTTGACGATTTTCTTCAATCAATTGCTCATTTTTCTTACTAATAGCCCGACGTAAAATATCAGCATCAGCTAAAGAAAAATTAGCCATTTCTGAAGAAGCTTGCATAACTTGCTCTTGATAAACCAAAATTCCATAGGTTGGTTTCAAAATCTTTTCAAGTGAAGCATCAGGGTACGTAACCGGCTCTTGCCCGTGTTTTCTAGCTATAAAAGTTGAAATATTTTGCATAGGACCTGGACGATACAAGGCATTCGTAGCCACAATATCATCAAAACTAGTTGGAACTAGTCTACGTAAAACACTTCTGATACCGTCAGATTCAAATTGGAACACACCGTCAGTTGCTCCACGTTGAAAAATTTGTAATGTCTTTTGATCGTTCAAGGGTATCTTTTCAGGGATAAATTTTTTTTTATACCGTTTTGAAATTGCCTGTACGGATTTATCCAAAATAGTTAAATTTTTCAAGCCTAAGAAATCCATCTTCAACAGACCAACGCTTTCAACATTATATTTCGTCTGTTGTGTCAGGTTTATTCCGTCATCTTCTAACTGCACTGCTACAATATCAGTCATCGGTTTCTTACTCAAAACGATTCCGGCAGCGTGCGTCGAATAATGTCTTGGTATCCCTTCAATTCGTTGGGCAACTTTGAATATCAATTGATTTTCTTTAGAATTATCAACCAAATTACGAAGAGTACTCGATTCTTCAAAGGATTCCTTCAAAGAAATATTCAACTTATGCGGAATCGCATTCGACCACTGCGACATTTGAAATTGCGTCTGACTAAAAGTCCGTGAAATATCTCTTAAAGCCATTTTCGCCGCTAGAGTTCCAAAAGTTATGATTTGGGCCATATGATCAGATCCATATTTATCATGCATGTACATGACCATCTCATCCCGTCGATCATCGGGCAAATCCAAATCAATATCAGGCATGTTAACACGTTGAGGATTTAAGAAACGTTCAAACAATAAATCATACTTAATAGGATCTACTTGAGTAATTCCTAAACAATATGAAACTAAAGAACCAGCCGCTGATCCACGTCCAGGACCAGTCTTAATCCCCACAGCATGAGCATGCTTAATAACGTCCCAAACTATCAAGAAATAATCCGAGAAACCCATCTTGTCAATTACACCCAATTCATACTCCAAACGTTGACGATAATTTGCTGGTACCGTTCCTAAACGCTTGATTAACCCCTTATTAGTCAAATCATGCAAAAATTGAATTGAAGTAATTCCTTGAGGAGTTTGAAATTCAGGCAGTTCCGTCTCTTTAAATTCAATTTCAACATTACATTTTTCAGCAATCGAATTAGCATTGTCGATAGCTTCTTGCATGTCAACATTACTAAAGTCGCTTGCAAAAACTTGATAGTCACGTAAATAATGGTCACCATTAACGACCACTTGATCCAGATTTTCAAAACGTTGACCAGTACGTAAATTATTGACTACCTGATAAGCTAAATGATCATCTTGATTGACGTAGCGAACATCTCCCAAAGCTACTAAAGGTACTTGATAGTCATGAGAAATTTTTCGAATCGTTTTAACATTGTCTATTTGTCCAGAATACAAACTGACTCCCAAATACAAATCGTCTGGCTGAACTAGGGCCTTCAATTGTGTAAAATAAGCCGACAAATCAGTTTTAAGAATCTCTGCATCACTTGCCGGTGTGATTACAAAGAGATTGTCCAAAACGTCTCTTAAGTCTTTTATTTGAACCGCATCTTTAGTAGACATTATTCGTGATGAAATTTTTATTAAATTTTTATAACCCTTATCATTTCTCGCTAAAAGCAATAATGGATAAGTATTATCAGTTTCAATAATCCCGGCTATTTCAATTGTTAAACCTATAATTGGTTTAATACCGATTTTTTTGGCATATTTATAAAAATCGATTGAACCGTATAAATTGTTCAAATCTGTCAAAGCAATCGCCGTATACCCACGTGCTTTACTTTGATCAATCAACTCTGTCAATTTTGCGGGACTATGCAACAAACTAAAACTACTCATCATTTGCAGTTGTGCTTGCAATTTGTCGCCCCCTTTGTTTAAAATTATATCAAAAGCAAGTGAAAGTTTATTGGGAAAAATCCTCAAATGTGCTAAACTACTTGAGAAAGTGAGATGGAAGAAATGAGATACGTTGCTGTAATTTTCTGGTCTATCATGCTGGGACAAGTTGCCGGTTTTATCGGTGGTGCTTTGAACCAACAGACATATAACACAAACTATTCTATTATTGTTAGTATAGTCTTTGCTATCATATTCAGTGTAATTCCATTGATTCTTGATAGCTCTGTTAAAGAGTCTAATAATGAAAAGAACGCTTAATCTACTCAGATTAGGCGTTTTTTTTATGCTCAAAAATAGCATCTATTCAGACACAGTCGATTAATGTACGCAACCATTATCTGAATAAATGCTTTATTTGTTTAATTCTATTAAAATATAAATCTACACTCTAGCCCGGAATAGCAAAGAAAATTGGCTCAAATGTGAAATTATTCTTAGCAACTTGTTGCTTAGAATAAGGCCGAGCTTGAAGACTTTGCCCGAACCTGATCTTAGCAAAGGCTCCAAGTCGTGCCCACATTGTTCCAGCCAAATTTTCTTTGCTATGGAGGACGGAATCCTAAACTAACTTAACTTAATTTAAAAAAGAGCCAGAAAATCCTAACGAAACTCCTTTTTAATACTTAGTAATATAAAGATAAAATCCTTTGGTAGCTAAATTAATATTAAAATTGATGCCATTGGACTTTATTGAGTCCATCGAAGTTTTAGTTGAATTTTTATCAGCATTCTTAGTTTGCTTAGCAAAATCCTTCAAAACCTTTTGGCCATCAGCTCCCAACAACTTAGAGACAATCATCAAATCAGTCGCAAAATTCTTTTGGCCAGTCTTAGACTTCAAGTCTTTATAAGAGAATTGCGTTGCAACTCCCATTAGTTGATTATTTTGAACATTTAGATACCACTTAGTTCCATCATTCTTTTTATGCGTCGAAATACCATTTTTAGAAATCAATTGTAATTGATCGTCAGCTTGTCCAGTTGATAACATCGTATAATTATAAGCTTGCGCAAATTCCAAGTAATTCTTTAATGGCGTTGCTTTTTTGACTTTGACCAAACTAGTTTCAGTTTTATCGCCATTGACTGCCTTGATACGAACTCTTTGGTTCTTATCAGAAACAGGAACTGAGATAGCAAAGTGTCCCCCATCGACAGCAACTTTTTTTGTTTCACCCGCTACTGTATAAGTAAGTCTTTGATAATTAGTGGCCTTACCCTTAATAATGGCTACTAATCCATCTGCACTATATTCTTTTTTAGTAGTCGAGAGGCTTAATTTGGAACAACCAGTCAATAGTAAAAAGAATAGCGGAATAACCATTAGTAAGACGTATTTCAGTTTTTTCATAGTCATACCTCATCATTTAAATCTATATAAAAAAAAGCCAAGTTCAACTTGACTTTTTCATTAAGCTTCTTTGCTATCGTTGTTGATAACTTTTTCACCTTTGTACATACCTGATGGTGATACGTGGTGACTTAAACGATATTCACCAGTAGCAACGTCGAATTGCATGTTTGGTGTATCTAATTTAAGATGTGCGCGTCTTTGACGCTTTCTTTGTTTTGATGATTTTCTCTTTGGAACTGCCATATTTAAAAAACTCCTTTATTTATATTAACTCAATCAAATCTAACGTTTAATATGATACTATCATAAAATCGTTTGAGCAAGCAAAAATACTATTTTGTTTGCTTTTTTGCATTATTTTCCTTTAATGCGTCGGCAATTTGATTGTCGTGTGATACTTGAACTTTAGAAATTTGTTTCTTTGCGTGACGATTTAGATCATCATCTTTCTTCTTACCTGAAGTAGCCAAAAGCATCGTAATTACAGCTCCTAAAAGTAAAGAAACGATAATCAAAATAATCAATGGTAATTTAACACGTGTGAATCCAAAACTAACAGTAACCGGATTGACATTTAAAACTGCAAAGATCACGACGATCAATGCAATAACCAAACCTATAACAAATCGAGATTGTTTACCGTTCATATGAATCCTCCCCTATTTACGGTTACCAAGCGTAGCAGCAAAATAATCACCTAAACTTGGTGCCAATTTATAAAGTACTGCTGCTAATTCCATGTAACGTGGACGATTGATCTCACGTTTATTTCTACCAAAAGTCTTCACGATTTCCCAAGCTAGTTGATCAGGATCAAGGACGAAATACTTCACTGAATCTAGATAATTGCCTGAATGATCGGCGACATTAAAGAAATTAGTCTTAACTGGCCCGGGGTTTATAGTTGTAACATAAATTCCAAATGGTTTCAACTCTAGTCTCAAACCATCAGAGAAGGCAATTACAGCAGCTTTGGTAGCAGCATAGGCTGCAGACTTAGGAGTTGTGATTTTGCCCGCCATCGAGCCGACATTGAAGATATGACCAATTCCTTGATCAATCATATGTGAGGCCACTAAACGAGTCATCAACATTAAACCTAAGACGTTTACACGAAACATCTTTTCAATCTTACCGAAATCAGTTTCCATGTAATTCGAGAAATCCCCAAAACCTGCAGCATTGACTAAAACATCCACACTATCAGTTAGTTCAAAGATTTTTTCAACTCCAGAACTAATTTGGTCAGGATCACTCATATCGATGCTTAAGTATTCATGCTGAGCATTTTCGGCTCCAACACGGATACATTCATTTTTTACTTGTAAAAGTTTTTCTTCATTACGAGCAATCAAAATCACATTGCCACCACATTTAGCAGCATTAACCGCTACATCTTTACCAATTCCAGAAGATGCACCAGTTACGACAATCGTCTGATTCAATAAATTAACCATACTCATCCTCTTTTCTAATTAATTAAATGGTACTTCGTAAATATCAAAATCTTTAGCCACTTTCGTAGGCTTAAAAATCTTTTGAGCTTCTTTTTGTAAAATCAAAGCCCCTCTACCAGTATATCTAGCAGAGATGTGAGTCAAAATCAACCCTTTAGCATGGCTTCTTTTGGCAACTTGCGCCGCTTGAGTAGCTGTTGAATGGAAGTAGTTATAAGCTAACTTCTTCTCATCATTAGAGAAAGTTGATTCATGTACGATCACATCAGCATCTTGCGATAATTTATCAATTTCTGGCGTATAACGCGTATCAGAAATAATTGTCACAATTTTACTTGGTTTATCAGGTCCAATGAAATCTTGACCATTTAAAATTGTACCATCAGCTAATGTTACCTCTTTACCAGCTTTCAATTGACCAAAAATTGGTCCATTGGGAATGTGATAAGGAGCTAATTTATCAACTAACAATTCACCAACACGTGGTTTTTCAACTACGCGATAGCCAAAACAAGTTACTCGATGCTTTAATTTTCCGGCATAAACAGTGAAAGTTTTATCATTAAAAATTTCACCGCCATCTTTTAACTCGATATATTTAATTTGATAGCCTAATTTACTACCAGTGATCTTTAAAGATGTTTCGACATATTCTTTAATTCCCACTGGTCCATAAATTTCCAATGGTGTATTGCCACCTTGATTGGCACGACTAGACAATAACCCAGGAAGACCGAAGATATGATCACCATGCAAATGAGTGATAAAAATCTTAGTAATCTTTCTTGGCTTAATTGTTGTTTTCAATATTTGATGCTGTGTAGCCTCGCCAACGTCAAAAAGCCAAACTTCATTTCGTTCGTCCAACATTTTTAATGCTGTACTAGAAACATTACGGCCCTTTGATGGAACTCCGGCACCAGTTCCTAAAAATTCTAATTCCATAAAAAAATCCTATCTATTTTTTATCTAATGATTTCAAAATCTCTTTTGCGACAAAAGCAGAATAATACATTGAACCTTCAGGATTTGGATGAACATTGTCATCGTAGAACCAATCCGTATGACCATCTGAATAACCGTTCCAGTCAATGACTGTCAAATTCTTGTATTTCTTCGTTGCTTCGTCTAAGACACCATTAACCGTCTTTTCCCAAGGTCTAGTTGGAACGTGAACATTGATCCAGAAGACATGACGCTTAGGACCAACTAAGTCCATGATTTGTCCGACTTGTTGGATATTGAATGGTCCATTAGTTCCTAAACCAATCATGACGTTAGATGCCAAAACTCCTTGATCCTTGTATTTTTGTAAAATATCAATACTTGGATCCAATTGACGACTGACAGCAGCATCAACAATAACTTTCTTATCATCAAATAACTTCAAGAAATTATCAGAGCCATCTGCCATAACGGAATCACCAACCGCTGTCATTGGCACATCCTTTAATCTTTGCAAATCAATTTGTGTCAAACCATACTTTTCAAATTCAGTATTGATTGGGTTAGATTTGGCCGCTTTCTTATAACGAGCATAATCAGCATCGGACATCTTACCAGTAGCATCTTGCTTATTCTTTGCCTTCTTCAAGTTTTCGATAGCCTTTTGCTTCTTAGCTTTATTAGCCTTTTCATTTTTGTTAATCTTCGTAGCTAATTCACTGTGATTAACATTAGGATTAGGTGCACTGACAGCCTTAACCACACTGTAGCAACCAGTCATACTGATAACAGCGATAACCAACGCTAACACTCTTTGAACACTAGTTGAAGAACGGAAGAAGTTCTTAACATCTTGCCATTTAGCATGTGCCAAAGGTTGTTCAACAAATCTAAATGAAAATTCAGTTACTAAAACAATTAAAATAACTTCAATAACTGGATAAAGAATTGGATGATCAGCAATGTTCTTGAATTTTGATTCAAAGAAAATCATTACTGGGAATTGATACAAGTAAAGACCATAACTTCTAGTTCCTACGTAATGGAAGACGCGATTCGATAAAACGCCATTCCAGAAAGAATCCGGATGCGCAACGACCGCAATAAAGATACATGTCGTGATTGAGAAGATAAACATCCCACCACGATAAAGGAATGGATCATTATCTTTAATCGTGAAAATCATCAAAAGCATCAATGCAAATGACAATAGTCCTACCAAATTCAATTTCAGTTTGTCATTTTTCTTCAGACCACTCTTTAATTTCTCAGCTGGCCAGATTAAAGCAAGTCCACAACCAAGAAGGATGGAGAATAATCTAGTATCAGTTCCATAATAAATTCTACTTGGGTCAACACCCGGCTTAAATAAGATAGCCATCCAAATTGCCGAAGCAATCGAAAGAACCATTGAAAAGCCAAAGATACGGCTCTTTTTAACGCCATACTTGGTGAATAAAATAAGTAGAATTGGCCAAACAATATAAAATTGACCTTCAATTGACAACGTCCACAAATGGGTAAATGGAGATTCATTATTAGCAAATCTTTCAAAATAAGATTGACCGTTAAAAATCTGCCACCAGTTGTAAACGTTCAAAACATTTGTTACAAAGATTTGATCTAAATGATAAAGCAAATCCTTTAAAAACAGCACGATATAAGCTCCAGAAGCTAGTAGTACAAATAGCATCCCAGGATATAATCTTTTAATTCTTTTAGTGTAAAAATTACTTAACGAGAATGAACCACCATAATCAACAGTATTAAAATAATGATCTGTGATTAAGTAACCCGATATAAGGAAGAAAATTGGTACTCCCAAATACCCGCCGGAAAAAATATTGGGATTCAAGTGATACATGATAACACCAATAACCCCTAAAGTACGTAGTCCATCAAATCCAGTAATAAATCTTCTTTTCGGTGATTTATTCATTTTTTTATTGCCCCTAAATAAATTCAAAAGTGAAATCGAGAATTGTTACTGAATCTCCAGATTCAGCACCTGCATCAATTAATGCATCTTCAATACCCATAGACTTAAGTTGTCTAGCAAAACGCATAATTCCATCTTGGTGATCCAAATTAGTTCTTTGAAGAAGTAATTCAACCTTAGCACCTTTAACAACGAAACTGTGCTCACCATCTTTTTCAATCGTGAATGCTTTTTTCTCTGGTTCATAGTTGTATTCTTTAGTCTCATCAGTTTGAACATCAAAGTGAATTGGCTCTGCCTTAGACAAGACTTCACTAGTATGATTCATCAAAGCTTTCACACCAGTATGTTGAATACTTGAAATTGGGAAAATATCAGCATCTTCTGGTAATTTCTCTTTGAACTCAGCTAACCGTTCTTCTGAGCCTGGAATATCCAGCTTAGTTGGCACGATAACTTCTGGACGCTTCAAAACGTTCTCATCATAGTTACCTAATTCTTTTCTGATTGCCAAATAATCTTCGTAAGGATCACGACCATTGTTTGGATCCATGTCGACTAAGTGCAAAATAACTCTTGTACGTTCAACGTGACGCAAGAATTGGATTCCCAATCCTACACCATTTGAAGCTCCTTCAATCAAACCTGGCAAATCGGCAATAACAAAGTCACGACCTGATTCTAAACGCACCATACCAAGGTTTGGTGACAAAGTCGTAAAATGATAAGCCGCAATCTTAGGTTTGGCAGAAGTTGAGACTGATAGAAGTGTTGACTTACCAACTGATGGGAAACCAACCAAACCAACATCAGCAATTAATTTCAATTCCAATTTAATAATCTTTTCTTGACCAGGTTCACCATTTTCAGCTACTTCTGGAGCTTGATTCTTGGAATTGGCAAAGTGAATATTTCCACGACCACCGTCGCCACCCTTTGCTACTACTAATTCTTGGTTATTTTCTATTAAGTCACCGATCAAACGACCAGATTCTACATCATATACTGAAGTACCAGTTGGTACATTAATATAAACTGGATCAGCCTTATGACCGTACATTCCTTTAATTTGACCATTTTGACCAGGTTGAGCTTTAAAAATTCTCTTGTATCTAAAGTCCATTAAAGTATTCATACCTTCATTGGCCTTTAAGATGATATCGCCACCGCGACCACCATCACCGCCGGAAGGTCCACCGAGTGGAACATATTTCTCATGACGAAAAGCTACCGCCCCGTCGCCACCCTTTCCGGATCTAACGGTGATTTTAACGTTATCTACAAACATTAAAATCCCCCTTTCTAAACTATAATTATCATTTCTAAATTTTAGCACAAAAACAGACTTCATAATACTTTGAACTGCGATTGATTGTCCAGTACTTTTTCAAAGTTCTTAATTTTTTTGAACGTTTTTGGAAGTTTTTGCGTTTTTATGATTGATTTTGAACGGTAATGGTTGTATTATATCATTTGCGAGGTGATGAAAGTGCTTACTGAAGAAAGACAACAAATAATTCTTGAACAATTAAAAATTCATAATATTGTCAAACTCCACGATTTAATTCCATTAACTGGTGCTTCGGAGTCTACCTTGCGTCGTGATTTGCAAGATTTGGAGAATTGTCACAAATTATTGCGAATTCACGGTGGTGCTCAAAACGTGATTTCATTGCATGAAGAACCTGCTCTTTCACAAAAAGCTGCAGTTCATATTAATGAGAAGAAAATGATTGGCCAAACAGCTGCTAGTCTAGTTCAAAATAATGAAGTAATTTTTCTTGATTCAGGGACTACGATTCAATTCATGATTCCCTATTTAATTGAACATACCGATTTACTAGTCATTACTAACAGTGTCGACAACGCTTCGATGTTGGCCGATTACAAAGTAAACACGTTCATCCCAGGGGGGAAATTAAAGTCATCTACAAAAGCTTTAGTAGGATCGACTATTATCCAAACTTTGGAGAATTATCATTTTGATCACGCCTTTATTGGTACGAATGGTTTTTCAACAGATGCTGGATATACAACGCCGGATCCTGAGGAAGCAGCTATCAAGCGCTTAGCAATAGCGCATTCCAATCAAGCTTTTGTCTTATCTGATAGTTCTAAGTTTTCGCAAGTCAGTTTTAGTCGTTTTGCAACTTTAGATGAGGTTCCATTAATAACGAATAAGCTATCAGAAAAGGAATTCAGTCTTTTGAACAAATATACAAAAATTATGGAGGCAAAATAGTGATTTACACAATTACAGTCAATCCTTCAATTGACTACGTTTTACAATTGAAGAATTTAAACACTGGTGAAGTTAATCGAACATCTAATGATGTGAAACTTCCTGGTGGTAAAGGAATCAACGTTTCAAGAATTCTTAAAGAATTAAAACTTGATTCTACTGCACTTGGTTTTGTAGGTGGCGCAACCGGTTCAATGTTCGAAGAATTGTTAAGCCAACACAACCTAAAGACTTCTTTTACTAAAGTTAAAGAAGACACTCGTATCAACGTTAAGATCAATGCTGTTGATCAAAATGAGGAAACTGAAATCAATGGTGCTGGTCCACAAATAAGTGAATCTGAAAAGAAAACCTTCATGGATAATCTAAATACTATTGGTGATGGTGACATTGTTATCATGGCTGGTAGCCTTTGCAAAAATTTGAATTCAGATTTTTATTTAGATATTGCTAAAAAGATTCAAAAAAATGGTGCTGAATTCGTTATCGATACTACTGGACAAGCATTGTTAGATACTTTGCCCCTACATCCACTAGTAGTTAAGCCAAATCATCACGAATTAGCCGACTTGTTCAACGTTACTTTCAAAGATGAACAAGAAATTATTACTTACGCTAGAAAATTATTGGAACAAGGTGCAAAACATGCCTTAGTTTCCATGGCTGGTGATGGTGCTTTGTTGGTTACTAAAGACAAAGCTTACAAAGCTAACGCCCCTAAAGGCACAGTTATCAATTCAGTCGGTGCTGGTGATTCAATGATTGCTGGTTTCTCTGGTACTTTCATGGATACAAAAGATCCAATCGAAAGTTTCCATATTGGTGCTGCATGTGGTTCAGCCACTGCCTTTAGTCAAGATATCGCCACAAAAGAAAAAATTGACGAAGTTTATAAACAAATTACTATTACTGAACTTTAATCCAAGGGGGGACTTTTAAAAATGGACTTGAAACAACTATTATTAAAAGACGCCATGATCATGGACTTGAAAGCTACTAACAAAGAGGATGCCATTGAAGAAATGGTTGATAAGTACTATCAAGTTGGTGTCATTGACGACAAAGAACTTTATAAAGCTGACATCTTAAAACGTGAAGCTCAAACTAGTACTGGTATTGGTGACGGAATTGCTATGCCACACGCTCGTGACAAAGCTGTTAAACGTGCAACTGTTTTATTCGCTAAAAGCAATGCCGGTATCGACTACAAATCACTAGACGGTCAACCAGCATACCTATTCTTCATGATTGCTGCTCCAGATGGTGCTGACAATCTTCACTTGCAAGCTTTAGCTGCCCTTTCATCACTTTTGATCAATCCAGAATTGGTTAAAAACTTAAAAGCTGCTAAAACTCCTGATGAAGTTCAAGGCCTATTCGACCAAGCTATGAAGGAAAAAGAAGCTAAAGACAAAGCTGACGAAGAAAAGCAAAAAGCTCAAGCAGAAGCTGCTAAAGCTGCTAGCGCTGACGACAAGAAGAAACCTTACGTTGTCGCTGTTACTGCCTGTCCTACTGGTATTGCCCACACATACATGGCTGAAGCTGCTCTAAAAGAACAAGCCGAAAAAATGGGCATCGATATCAAGGTTGAAACCAACGGTTCTGAAGGTGTTAAACACAGATTAACTGCCGATGAAATCAAGCGTGCCGACGGTGTTATCGTTGCCGCTGATAAAAAGGTTGAAATGCCCCGTTTCGATGGCAAGCATTTAGTTAACCGTCCCGTTAGTGATGGTATCAACAAAGCCGAAGAATTGATCAACTTGGCTGTTGAACAAAAAGCCCCAGTCTTCCATGATGAAGGTGGCGCAAGTTCTGATGAAGAAGAATCAGAAGAAAAGAAATCACTTTGGTCAAGAATCTATGCTGATTTAATGAATGGTATCAGTAACATGCTTCCATTCGTTGTCGGTGGTGGTATTCTAATGGCAATTTCATTCCTATTAGAAAACTCTGTTGGTGCAAAATCACAATGGTTCTTGTTCTTCAACAACGTTGGTAACTATGCATTTAGTTTCTTGATTCCTGTTTTAGCTGCTTACATTGCCGTTTCAATTGGTGATCGTCCTGCCTTGCTACCTGGTTTTGTTGGTGGTTACATGGCTTCACAAGCTACAGCTTCTGTAGTTAGTTCCAAGAGTCCGGCCGGATTTATCGGTGGTCTACTTGCCGGTTTCATCGCTGGTTGGGTTGTTGTCTTCCTTAAGAAATGGCTCAAGAATCTTCCACATTCACTTGCTGGTTTGAAGACAATTTTGATTTATCCAGTTCTAGGGTTGCTCTTTACCGGTGCTATTATGTACTTCGCAATCGACCCAATATTCGCCGTTGTTAACGCTGCAATTACTCACTTCCTAGAATCAATGGGTACTGGTAATGCCGTTATCTTAGGTGCATTACTTGGTGGTATGATGTCAATCGATATGGGTGGTCCTTTCAACAAAGCCGCTTATACATTTGCCATTGGTACTTTCACAGCTACACAAGACGGTGCTTTGATGGCTGCCGTTATGGTTGGTGGTATGGTTCCACCTCTAGCAATCGCTATTGCTACAACATTCTGGAAAGACAAGTTTACTGATCAAGAAAGACAAGCTGGTCTATCTAACTATATCTTAGGTTTATCATTCATTACTGAAGGTGCTATCCCATTTGCTGCCGGAGATCCACTACACGTTATCGTATCTAGTGTTATCGGTTCAGCAATCGGTGGTGGCTTGACACAACTTTGGGGCATCAACGTTCCTGCTCCTCACGGTGGTATTTTCGTTACACCACTTGCTAATAAACCATTGCTTTACTTATTAGCCGTTGTTATCGGTGCTATCATCTCAGGTATCATCTATGGTATTTGGAAACCTGCTAAAAAGAAATAATATTTTTATAAAGTATCTATCCTTTGTCGATAGATACTTTTTTTTATCAAAAATAAAGTGATAAAATTAAATCATCTTACTTATACGGAGGCTTATAAATGAGTTCAGTTTATATCAAGCACGTCCAAATTCCAGATTTAACAGAAATAATGAAAATCATCAGTCAAGCTCAAGCCATGCTAAAAGCTGACGGTAGCCCTCAATGGCAAAATGGCTATCCAGACACCGATACTATTAAAAACGATATTCTGGCTCAACAATGCTGGCTTTTAATGGTCGACAAAAAGATTGCCGGAACAGCAACTTTAATCGTAGCTGACGACCCTAACTATCACGACATCACTAATGGTCAATGGCAAAACAATACTGATCCGTATGCTACGATTCATCGAATCGCTATCAATCCTGATTATGCCGGTCAACATTTAGGAAAAATCTTTATTTCGAATTTGATCAGTTATTCTTATCAAAACGGCATTAGAAACTTTCGAATTGATACCCACCAATTGAACAAACGCATGCAAGCTCTAGCTAAGAGTTCTGGTTACGTTCACCGTGGCAAAATCTACGTTTCTGAACCAGCTGTCAATCATGAAGACAATGCCCGTCTAGCTTTTGAATTAAATCTATAAAAAATAGGATGCAAAAATTGCATCCTATTTTTTTGCTCAAATTAATTTGTTTCTGATTGATAAGCTAAATTGCGCTTTTTCATTCTGCCTCGATACCAGAAGAATAACAATAAGTAGACGACAATTGCACCAACAGTCAAAGCGATAAACTTCAAATCACCAGATGAAGATTTACCAATCATGATTGCTAACAATTGTTCAATTGGTCCTTCTTTAGTAGCAGAACCAATCATCCCAATATTTGAATTGCTTAGCAAAATATTTTTAAACATTGAAGTAATGAATGGTGCGGTTAAAGTAGCTGACCACAAGAAAATCGGAATTTCCACTACCCCAATAATAATCATTCGAAAGACTTTACCACGTGTTACCACTAATAACGATGGCGTGATACCCATGGCAATCAAACCACCCAAAGGAATAATACGATTACCTGGCAATAAGAAGGCTTCAATGATCAAGCAAGGTGCCAAGATATTAGCCACTGACCAAACTTCAGGACGGCTGGATAAAAAGGCCCAATCCAAACCAACAAAGCTCATATTAACGCCATGCTTGTTTAAATGATCAGTGATAACTTTAATAATTGGATCAAGCGATGAAGTCAACCATGAACCAATGAGATTGAACAATTCCATGAAGGCTCCCAATAAGAAAGCTAGTCCAAAGATATCCTTCAAACTAATTTGTCCAAATAAACCAATCAAAATTCCTAGGAAAAATCCGGTTGCAAATTTGGAACTCCAAAAACCAACCGCTTTGTTTAATTTAGTTGAATTAAAATTAACCTTATCAATACCTGGAATCAAATTACAAATTTCATCTAGCAACATTACGATAGGATTCATCAAGTAATTCATGTGAGTCGAAGTCATTGGACCCTTTTGATCATTCATTAAGTCATTAAAAGTAGGTTTCATCAAATCAGAATTAATAAACTTCAAAATTCCTAAGGCAATTACAAAAATCAAGCTGACGACGATATTTGCGCCCATATACATCGCTAATAAACCTACGAAAGACAAATGCCAAATATCAAAGACGTCGACGTCTAAAGTTTTTGTAACGTGATAATGCAGCAAAATCACATTAACGATCATCATTACTAATAAAACTAATAAATTGTAAGCTGAACTCCATGTGATAATAGCTGCTGGCGTCCAACCTAAATCAATTACATTTAAATTTAACCCCGTTTTTGCCACTAATTTAGCAATATCAGGATTATAAGTTTGCATCAACAACGATACCAACGAAGTCGTTGCCATAATAGCAATTAAAAATTTAATAATGCTTTCTACTATTTTTGTAAAGTGCGTTTTGCCAATTATCATAACGATGATCAACAAGATACAGACAACACTCAACCCATTAGCAAAGGTAAAAAAATTCATCAATTATATCCCCCCTCAACCCTTTAATTATCTCACTAGAATTGTTTGTAAGCACCAACAAAAATATTTAATATAATTTTACTTTTCGTGATTAATTGTTTGTTGATATATCATGATATTTTTGCTTCACAACGACATTTTCCTTGCTATACTTGTAACTGCTTTCAAGAAAAACTTGAAGAAACCCCCTACCACAAAACGCAAGGAGTTTTATTATGAAGAAACAAACAACTATCTTACTATCAGCTTTAGTCTTAACTGGCTTTTATAGTCCAATAATCCAAACAACTAATACTCAAGCTGCAATTGTTAGAGATGTCAATGATATGGTTCCCTCAGGAAAGGTTCTCCATTTTGGTGAAAAATTTGAACTGTCTGATTTAAAAGAAGAAGCTTGTATCCCTATCAAGGCTTATGCTGAGACTGGACAATACCTAGAAACTGGATATGTTAAATTAAATCAACGCAATATCTGGGATCTTAAAGCAGGCAAAGAAATCGGTGTTGGTGCACCAAGTATTTATACTAAATCTAATTGGGGTGGACATTTAGAATATGAGGCTTTAAATGTCAACCTAAGAATGACCTACGACAACAATACTAAAACTTTTACCCTATTTGATAACGGCAAGCCAATAACTACCATAACGTGTGAAGTCAACGAAGGCTCAGCCAGAATTCATTACGTTCTAAAAGACACCAACGAAGAAATTTATACCCATGAACAAGAACAAGTCTTGCAGTACAAAGACTTCCCTTCTGAAGAAACCTTTATGGTCGAACCTCTAAGAAAAATTTACGATGCACCCGAACCAGTCGGTTACTTTGATGCTTATGACATGGACTTCGAAGCTTTAGCAAACTGGAATCCTTTTGAATCTGAAGATGATGAAGACGATGTTGATTTTGATAGTCCAATAATTAAAAAATATAATCGTAAAGAAATCGATAAAGATCATGGAACAGAATTCACGGTTTACTTAGAGAAAGCTAAACCCTATACGATCAATTTCAAAGTTTATCTAGACAATAAACCCTACTTCTCCAAAAAAGTTACTGGCGAGCTACACGGCACTATTCCACTTCAGGATGAGCCTAAAATGCCTGATAGCAAAGTAGCCACTTTGAACAAAAATAAAACTGCTATGAGTACGATTAACGAGTATGTACCTCAACTCGGTACTTCTATCCAAACAGGTTCAGTTCTTCACAGTAAAATCTTTAATCAAAACTTTGGTAAAATCGGTGCCGCAAGTACAGTCGACGGCCAACCTAATTTTTTAAATACCGGTATTTACGCTATCAGTGGCGAATCACTTGAAGATGGTCAAGTTTTCGTTAACGATGACAACGCTGGTCGCACAACGACATTAGAGTTATATTACGAGTCTAACCAAGCCGATGAAACTCCTGATACTTCAGTCATTGCCGACGTTACAATTGATTCCAACTTAGGTAAACAAGTAGTAAAAGATGTTACTGGTAAAATTGGTGAAGACATTAAAGTTACCGTTCCTCAAAAAGACGGTTATGTTGCCGATAAAACCACTGTAATTGCTCATGTTAATCCAGATGGAAAAATTACAACTGAAGAAAAAGTTACTTACACTAAGAAAAACACTAGTGAAGAAAAGCCTGGAAACAATAACCAAAATAACAATAATCAAACTGACAATCCAAATGGCAATAACACCGATTCCAACCTACCCAGCCATTACAATGGTTTAGTAGGAACAATGAAAAAGCCGGTTGACTTATACGACTTCAACAATGGACAAATGACTAAAAATAAGCAACGCCAATTAGCCGATCATACAGATTGGAAAGTTGACCAAATCATCACCCTAAAAGGTATCAAATACTATCGTGTTGCTACTAACGAATGGGTCAAAGATAGCGACATTTATCGTTACGTGGCTCAAAAGGGAATCGTTAATACTAAAGATGTTGAAGTGACTTATTTAGCAGACGTTGAAGATAAGTTAATCAACAACCGTGGTCTTGCTGCCAACACCGCTTGGAAATACGACCGCATCGCATACTTAGGCACTAACGAAACAAAATACTATCGTGTTGCCACTAATGAATTCGTCAAAGCTTCTGACGTAATAAATAACTAAATATTCTTTACAACAAAAAAGTCGCCCTATTTTGGGACGGCTTTTTGTTTTGAGCTTATTTATTTTGATTGTGTTCCTTAAGATAATCACGAGCCCAAGCTAAGTATTTTTCATCCTCAGCAGCATCTTGTGATGTCAAAATTTCAGGACCATTTTCAGTAATGGCTAAAGTGTGTTCGTATTGGGCAGACCATGAACCATCAGCACTAGCATAGTAGATCCAGTCATCATTAGGGTCCTTCAAAGAACGATCGACGATTTCCCAAGTACCTTCATTGATCATAGGTTCAATGGTAATAGTCATTCCATTCTTCAAACGCAATCCACGACCAGGTTCACCATAATGCAAAACATCTGGTTCTTCGTGCATTGTAGGTCCAATTCCGTGTCCACATAACTCACGAACATCGCCATAACCATGTTCATCTTCAGTATAGTGTTGAATTGCATAACCGATATCACCCAAACGATTACCGGCAATACTTTGTGCAATTCCTAAATATAGTGACTTCTTCGTAACTTCCATCAAATCAGATGTTTCTTGACTAACGGAACCTACAGCGTAGCTCCAGCATGAATCACTTTCGTAACCCTTATAATTGACGGTCATGTCTACTTTAACAATGTCACCCTCATGCAAAATTAAATCTTTACGTGGTGTACCGTGAGCAACTTCATCATTAACATCAACACAAGTTGCGTATTTATAGCCTTCGAATCCTTTTTCTGAAGGTGTGGCACCATGACTTACGATATAGTCATTGGCAAATTCTTCAATAGAGTAAGCTGAAATGCCTGGTTTGATAATATCGCGAAGTCCTAAATGTACTCCAGCCAAAATCTTACCAGATTCGCGCATTCCTTCTATTTCTCGTTGTGATTTTAATGTAATCATCTAATATCCCCCAATTTTTAACCTTTATGATATTTTTTATGAAAATCTGTACTAGCTAACGTAATTTTAATTGTCTGTGCGGTAGTCTTAGGAATACCCAAATCAGTTAATTGCTCAACTGTGGCTTCCTTCATTTTCTTAACAGAGCCAAATTTCTTCAACAACTTAGTCCGAGTTTTAGGCCCAACACCTTGAATGTTATCAAGCTGCGAAGATAAAGCATTTTTACTACGTGTCTTACGATGAAAAGTAATCGCAAAGCGGTGAACTTCATCTTGTATCCTCTGCAATAAATAAAAGCCCTGACTCTTTCTATCCAGTGGCACTTCGACACCATTTTCACCAACAATCAAATGCGACGTATTGTGATGATCATCTTTGACCATCCCGGCTACTGGAATATCAATTCCTAATTCATTGACCAAAACATCCATAACAGCACGCAATTCAATGATACCACCATCCATTAAGATTAAATCTGGTAATGGATGATTTTCTTTAATTAATCGTGAATAGCGCCGATAAATTACCTCACGAGTATTAGCAGCTTCATCAGCACCGGATTGATGTTCAACTTCACCTTTGATTTTATACTTACGATAACCACTCTTCTCAGGACGACCATCTTTAAACATGACCATAGCTGAAACTGGACTAGTTCCTTGAATGTGCGAATGGTCAAACGATTCAATAATATGACCATATGGCAAATCCAATGCTTCAAAGATTTGTTTTTGTGCACCATAAGTTTGACGATTGTCGAGTTCCATTAGACGAAACTTCTCTTGTAAAACCAATTTAGAATTTTCAGCCGCCATATCCATTAAATCCTTTTTTTGACCACGTTGTGGTGTTCTAAAAGGAATATTCAAAACTTGAGACAAGGTATCTTTATCCAAATTATCAGGCACTAAAATTTCCTTAGGTAAAACTTGATTACGACGATTATAAAATTGCAGTATGAACGTCGACAATTCTTCTTCTGGAGTATTGATACAGGCAAAGACCTTCTTCTCACGTTTCATTAAGCGAGCTTGACGGATGAAGAAAATTTGAATTGAAATCCAACCTTTTTCAACGTAATAATTAAAGATATCTCGTGGTGTACTATCATTTGAAATGATTTTTTGCTTTTCAACGGTCGTTTCAATGTACTTGATTTGATCACGTAACTCTGCAGCACGTTCAAATTCCATCTTTTCAGATGCTTGAGACATTTTTTCTTCAAGTTGATGTTTAATTTCCCCAACATTGCCGCCTAAAAACTTTTTGATTTTTTCAATTTGAGCATCATATTCAGATTTCGGTACTGTTTTAAAACAGGCACCCAAACATTGGCCCATATGATAATACAAACAAGGACGACCTAAATTTCCTTGACATCTTCTTAAAGGATAGACTTTTTGTAAGAAATTCAATGTATTAGAAGCTGCCCAAACATTAGGATATGGGCCAAAGTAATAAGCACCATCTTTTTTAACTAACCCGGTGATTTCCATTTTTGGATCACGTTCATTAGTGATCTTGATATACGGATATCCCGTACCACGTTTCAATTTGATGTTGTAATAAGGTTGATGCTTTTGAATCAAAGTTATTTCTAGTAAAAATGCTTCTTTATCATTAGAAGTAATAATAGTTTCAAAATCTCTGATCTCTGAAACTAATCGTGCTGTTTTACCTTCATGTGAACTTTTAAAATATGAACGAACACGATTTTTTAAATTTTTAGCCTTACCAACGTAAATTATTTTGGAATTGATATCTTTCATTAGATAACAACCCGGACGCGGTGGCAAAAGACTTAATTTATGTTCAAGATATTCAGTTGCCAATGAAAATATCCCTCCCTTTTAACACTAGACTTATTTAATCTTAATTTAATCTAAATAATTGTCAAATTAACTGCCACCTCTAAGATATGAGCAATTTATTTGAAAATATATATATATTTGTAATATAATTCATTGTGTAAAATCGATTTGTACAAAATTAATTAAGAAGGTATTCACTATGACAAAAAAATATATTGCTAAAATTGTTCCTTTAAATGCTGACTATATTGGTGTTTCTGCCCACGGACAAGCTGAATTCACCGAAGGGGAAAATAACCTACACATTAAAATCGAAATGTTCGATACCCCTGCTAATACACAACATTGGGAACATTTCCACGGCTTCCCTGATGGAAGAGATGCTCAAATTGCTACCATGGATCAAGACATCAACCATGATAACTTAGTTGATTTACCAGAAACTGAGGCTGTTTCCGGTACAACTATGGTTCCTTTTGACAATGCCCCTCAAGATATGAATATTCCTAATGACAATTATCCAACTTCTGATGCTAATGGTCATTTCGCCTATGAAAAGGATGTTCCCTTAGATGCTTTGAAGAAACAATTTAAAGAAGTCTTTGGAACAGACGATTTGGAATTAGACAAGCGTGTCATCTATGTTCATGGTGTTCCTCAAGATCTTAAATTACCGGTATCTGTAGCCGGTGAAGTCGGCGACTACGATGCTCATGTAACTCTTCCAATCGCTACTGGAAAGATTGAAAAAGCTTAAGCAGATATTTGTTATTTATTCAAAAAGGTTTTATAATGTAAGTAATTATAAAGAAACCTGAAAGGGGCTGATACCGATGGGCCTAACAGTGAAACGTGAAAGTGATTTTGGCAGTTTATTTGATAAGTTTGCCTCTCTTCCCGATGATGTAAAAGAAAACGTAAAACGCGTAGATTCTGCAGATAAAAAATCTTCAAAAGATAAGAATCTAAAAGATAAAAAATAAACTTCTCTTGTTTAGTGTTGCTTCTCGAAAGCGACTGCCATTTATTTTACTATTTCTTTAATGAGAATCCTTTTGATGAAAAAGAAAGACCTAGAACATTAAGTTCTAGGCCTTTTTGTTTATTCAAATTTTTTGTTATCAAAACGAATATCCACATCAGTTTCTTCTTGTCGCAAATCAATTAGTTCCTGATACATCAAATATTCAAAATAAGCGTCTGATACACCATTGAATAACGCCATAATTTATCCCCTTTATATTTTAGATTGAATAAAATCAGCGGAAATAACTGGTCGTTGAACGGTTCGCCCTTTGTCGTTGATGTAATTATCAGTTGTCAAAACGCGACCATAAAATTTTATAGGATCATTCTCCTGTAAACTAACTTTTCCCCGTTCAAAATTGGATAGATTATATTTCAATTTGATAGTTTTTGACTCATCATTCCCGTCTAAAGCAATTAATAAGTATTTATGTTCCATGTCAAGATCTTTGATATGACCCTTTTGATGAACCTTCGTTCCATAATACAAACTCGTATTAGAATAAAGATTATCAAAAGAGACATAGGAATAATCTTTACGCTTATTTGCAAATTCTGCAGCAGTGATTTGTTTTGATTTATCAACTAGATTAATTCTTGTTGCCATAATACTTCCAGATATTTTATCTTTTGATGAAATCAAAAAAACTGCCAACAAAGCAAATAAACACAAGACCATGATCAAGAGCCTGGTCGGTAAATTTCTTATCATTTAATTCCCCCAATAATCCAAAGATAGCAAAGGTCTAGACAAATTACAATTGATTTAGACCATTTAATTATTTAAATATTTTCATATAAACGAACCAATAAAAAATACTCCTAAATCTATATTTAGGAATATTTTTTTAAACATTAATAGTTTCAACTTTAATTATATTGGAATTCATCGACAAGCCTTCAACGATATCGACATAATCAAGATTCTTCCCAAAATCTATTGAATAAACATTCGTATAAACCTTTTCGTCATCACGTTTATAGACGCTAAAGCGAACTCCTTCAACCGTGATTTCATTCTTCTTGAAATAATCATCGATGAATTTCTTTGTCTCAACCTTATGTAGATATTCGACCCTTAATTTTCGAACTGGGCTAATGCGAATAATCTTCTTCAAGAATCCTAAAACTGCATAGACAACTAAAAAACCGGCAACAGCAATGATATAGTCTCCCATACCAACAGCCAAACCAATACAAGCCACGACCCACAAACTAGCCGCAGTCGTTAAGCCTCTAATCGAATGATGCTCAACAATAATCGTCCCGGCACCTAAGAATCCGATTCCGCTAACAACTTGAGCAATCAATCTAGCATCGTCAGCTCTTAAGACACCCTTTACTTCCGGATAGTGTCGAGCCATCTCGATAGCATTAAAGCCAATATTTTGTTGAATCATTGCAATTATGCAGGCACCTAAGCAAACTAAAATATGAGTTCTCAATCCAGCTGGACGATGTTTATAAGCGCGATCAATTCCAATTATTCCAGCAAACAAAACTGAAACTAATAATCTTGTGATAACTGTAAGAACACTTAATTGACTAATCAAATAACCCCTCCGATGTCCTTCAGATTCAAAGCTATTAACTATTTTCGAATAATTTAAATATTATTTCCTTTGTGGATGCACTTTTTAGTGTAACAATGAAATCTTTTCTTAGCAATAGGCGAGCAATTGTCGACATATATGGGACATGTTCATAATTTGCTTCTGGGTCAGGGCCTAATAAGGCCAAAATCATATCAGTCGACTTTTGGTCGTCCCAAATTATCGGTTGTTGTAACTTTAAAACAATCATTTTTAGTTTATTAATTGACTCATCTTGAACATGTGGCATAACGATACCTCCACCTAAAACCGTAGACGATTCATTTTCCCGCATCAACAACTTACCATAAACGGCTTCAGAATCAACGTTATTATCCAAATGATGGGCAAAATTAGCTAAATACTTCAGAGTTTTTTCTTTCGTATCAGCCTCAACATTCAAAACGATATTATCTTTACTTAAAATTTTGGATAAATCCATCATTTTGTCAACTTGCTTTTGATTTGGAACGTTGCTGTCACGCGCTACCACTACGATAGTTTTCTTAGGTTTATCGTCATTAGCCGATTTTCCAGTAAAAAAATCTCCAATCTTTTTCCAAAAAGCCATTTGCTCGTCCCCCATCAAATAATTATTCTACTTTTATCATACAATTATTTTTAAGTTGTCGCTTTCATTTAACAAAAAAACACTAATCCCAATAGGATTAGTGATTCCAATTATTTAAATAATTTGAGAATTTCTTCTTTAGTTTGAGCCTTTCTCAATGATTCGATAAATTCATCGTGCATAAGTAATTTCGAAGTACTTGATAAGTATTCCAAATGACTGCTGCCATTGTCTTCATCAGGTATTAAGAATGAAATTACAATATCAACTGGTTGATTATCAAAAGTCTTCCATTCAACAGGCTTTGTAAGTTTAGCAATCAACATGGCCGATCCTTTAATAGATTTATCCTGAGCATGTGGAATGGCAATCCCTTTTTCCATTCCGGTAGAATTTTCATCTTCACGTGCTAAGTATTTCTTATAAACAGCTTTTGAATCTGTTGAGTATCCTAATTTTTCTGAAAAATCAGATAGATATTGTAGAAGCTCATCTCTTGAAGAAACATCAACATTTAACGCAATATTATTTTTATTGAGAATTTCTCCTAAATCATTATTCGATTCTTCTTTTGGTACTTGTTTATCTTCACTACCAACCTCTACATTACCAGCAGAAGTAGCTACTACGGTATTCTTTTGACTTTGACGGCCTGCAATAATAGATAACAAGAATCCTGATACTAATGCTCCAATAACGATCCAAAGAACCCATAAGAATGGTTTATTGACTAGTGGCAAAACAATGAAACCACCATGGGGAGCTGGAACAGAAATTTTAGTTACATAAGATAAAATAGCAGCAATTGCTGAACCAACCATAAATGATGGGATATTTAGCAAAGGATTCTTAGCTGCAAATGGAATTGCACCTTCAGTAATATGAGTTGAACCTAACAAGAAATTAACATAACCAGCACTACGTTCTTTTGCAGTATAAGCTTTTTTATTGAACAGAACAGCAAATCCGGTAGCTAGTGGCGGAGCGATACAAGCAGCTGAAACTCCAGCCATAAAGAAGTAATTACCTTGTGCAAGTAGAGCCGTACCTGTTAAATAAGCAGCTTTGTTAATTGGACCACCCATATCAGCGGCACACATAATACCTACGATCAATCCTAAGAGAATTGGACTTGAATTTTCCATACTCTTTAGAAAAGCCATCATTCCGGTATTAAGATCTTTCATTGGAACTGAACCATACCACATAATTGTTCCAGAAATTAAAACACCTAAAACTGGAAAAATAAAAATAGATTTTAATCCATCAAGTGATTTTGGTATAGATTTGAATAATTTCGTTAATAATACAGCAACATATCCGGCCAAGAAACCACCAACGATGCCGCCTAAGAAACCAGTACCATTAGTATAAGCAATCATACCAGTAACAAATCCGATGATTAAACCAGTTCTCTTACCGATTGCCTCGGCAATATAAGCACATAAAACAGGTACCATCAAGTTCATTGCAAAGCCACCAATAGTATTTAATAAGGCAGCAATGGCATTATATTGAGCACTCTTAGGATCCGCTGAATTAATACCCCAGAAGAATGAAACAGCTGTTAAAACACCACCAGCAACGACCAATGGTAGCATGTGTGAAACACCGTTCATTAAGTACACATATAATTTATGCCAAAATGATCCTGTTAATTCCGTTTCTTCAGAGCTACTTGCTTTAGACCCACCAGCACTGTGATAAACTGGCACGTTCTTATCATTTAAGATTTTCTCAATCAACTCATCTGGTTCTTTCATCCCTTTGGTTACTGAAACATTAATCAACCGTTTACCATCAAATCTATCAATATCAACATCTTTATCAGCGGCAACGATAACACCTTTAGCTTGATCGATTTCCGATTGACTAAAAGCATGTTCTACCCCAGATTGTCCATGTGTTTCAACTTTTATAGAAATACCACGTTTTTTAGCAGCTTCTTCTAAAGCTTCTTGAGCCATATATGTATGAGCAATTCCAGTAGGACAGCCTGTGGCTGCAATAACTTCATATTTTGCCATATCTATCCCTCCATTTTTTTAATAGTAATTTGTTTCATCAAATCTTCTACATCACTAAAATCGGTTAATCCTGAACTTGCAGCGGTCGAACTTGCGGCAGCAATACTTCTCTTCAAGTTGTCTTCCGCACTTAAATTCTGTTCAATTCCTGCCAAGAAGGTACCTAGCATCGTATCTCCAGAACAAGCCGTATTAACAACTTTTATTTTAGGTGCATTGCCGAAAAGAACTGTGTCTTCGTTAATCAACAAAGCTCCTTTGCTGCCTAAAGATAACAGAATATTTTTAGCACCCTTTTCAATTAATTCTCTTGAGTGTTTGATCAGTGTAGGAATATTGTTGTTTTGTTCATCATCAAACCATGATAAAAGTTCTTCGTCATTAGGTTTCAATAAATATGGATGATAGCCAATAGTTTGAACAACATCCGGATAACTAGTATCAATCACTAAATCGAATTGTTGTTTCTGTGCCATCTTGGCGATTTCAATAATGATATCAGATGGGACTCCCTTAGAAAAACTACCGGAAACAACTAATTTATCGTCTTTTTTTAACTCAGAAATTTTTTCAAGAAAATCATTTAACTTTTCTTCGTTAACTTCAGGTCCATTATTGACCTGCTTGTATTCAGTATCAGTATCGATAACTCGTGTGAAGACATTGATTCGTGAAATGCCATCTATATGCGTAAATTCTGTCTTTATACCTTTACTTCGCAATGATTCTTCAATAAAGTCACTTGTGAATCCACCACCGATTCCTAAAGCTGTATTATCAATACCTAAATGTTTTAGAATAAAGGAAACATTGACACCCTTACCATTTGGCTGAATATCATAACTATTAGTTCGATTAACGATTTCCGGTTTCAAATGTTCAGTTTCAATGAATAAATCGATTGCCGGATTTAATGTACAAGTATAAATCATTTGCAATACCCCTCTTTACTTTCTAAATACATCTTACAATATGATATTATGTAAATGTTTTCATAATCCGTTATATTTACAAATATTTAGAAAATCTTTTACTAATTAGGGAGATTTTATGAAAAATAAATTAAGTTCATCAGAAAAGTATCTTTGGGAATATATTCAAAATAATCTAGATGACATTCCCAATCTATCTATAGTTAAATTAAGCGAAGATGCTAACGTTTCAACGGCAACCATCGTACGTACTACGAAAAAAATGGGCTATTCTGGTTACACTGATTTTCGTCAACAATTAACAATCAAAAGAAAGGATACACAACAATACAAAAACTTAGAAAAAGTAGACCACGACATCAAGCAAGCCATTTTAAAGAATAAATATGAAGTCGATAATACTTTAAAAATGCTAAATGTCGGTTCAATTGAGGATGCTATCCAAAAAATAAAAAAATCCTCCGACATTTATATCTTTGCCAGAGGATTTTCAGAATTTATTGCTCAAGAATTACTCGTAAAACTGCAATTATTAGGTAAGAATTGTGTATTGAGCACTGATCCTAATATCATTGTCACAATGAGTAAACGAATCAAACGTGAAGACTTAGTTATTTTTATTACTCTAAATGGCGAAACTAAAGAATTAGTAGCTGGTGCTAAAAATGCCTTTGATAATGGAGTTAGTACGCTCACTATTACTACTAACGAGGATGGTTCCATTATCAAATATTCAGAAATGGTACTATTAGGCTTTAAATCACAAACCTCATATTTTCCTGATTATGAGGTTAGATCAAGGTTGCCCCTGCAAGTAATTAGTCGAATATTACTAGATTCATATGTTATCAGAACGCAAAAAAGCCAATAGATTTCTCTATTGGTTCAGCAATGTCTTTAACCAGACAGGCAAAACTTCAGCTAACTGTTTATAAGTTCGACCAAATTTATGATCATACCAAGGATCTTCAATTACCTTCGTTTGTCCAAGAGCTTCATAAGCTAAGTGAATTTTGTCTTTATCAACAGACGGCGCCATATTTTGTAAATTGACAATATTCTGTTGATCCATTCCAATTATTACATCGGCCTCATCAAAATCCTGTCGGGTGATCTGTTGAGCATGGTGGTCAATAATTGGGATTTTTTTATTTTTTAGTTCAGCAATTGCACCAGGATGCGGCGAATTACCGATTTCGTAAGTGGATGTCGAGCGAGAAGCAACTGTTATTTGGTCTGACAAGTTCTTTTCTTCGATTAGGTGTTTCATCATCATCTCTGCCATTGGTGACCGACAAATGTTACCTAAACAAACAAAAATGATTTTTTTCATTAAATCAATCCCAATCTCTTTTTAACGTCTTCTAATTGAGCTTCCAAAACAGGGTCTTTGCGACTCAAAACATCTAGTGCACTAGCTTGTGGTGTCGAAGTCTTGTTTTCTTTTTTAGCAACCTTCTTAGCAGTTACTTTTTTATTAGTAGGCTTTTTATTGTACTTTCTAACCCAAGCGGCAACTTGTTGATAAGAAATTTGATACTTTTCACCTGTAGCTTTGTAATTGTTATCATGTTCAATTGCATATTGTGCAATTTCTTTTTGTTGACTCTCATTGTAATTCATACTAAAAACTCCTAAACGGCTTATTACAAAAAATTATACCATACAAAATAACTCTATTATTGATGTAACAGAGTTTTAACAGTCGATTTATTTAAAAAAGAGCACAAAAAAAATGGTAGCTCAGGGAGGAACCACCATTAAATCGACAATAGTTTTTAACCAATTATCATCATGAAATTATCAAGAAAGAGGAAATGTAGGATTTATCTCCTCTTCACTTAATATACTAACACACTCATTTTTAATAACAGACAATTTCAAAAAGTCGCCATATTTTTATAAATAGCACTATAAAAAAAAGACAGAAAGCCGTTGCAATGGCTTTCTGACAGTAAAATGGATTTATTTAAACATGTACTATCCCACAAATTTTAATCCATTTTATTTAAAAAAAGTGATAAAAATGTAATGAAAGCATAATAAAACAACTATATTGATGAGATATAAATTTCTTATTATATTGCATTACTATCACACAGTCGACAATTAGATAATTATAAAAACTATCTAAGGATTAATCCACCAATACCAATTGGTAAATACATTGTACCCTTATTGGACTATACCTGTACACCATAATTTTTTTATATCTATTTATCTATATATTTTTGAAAATGTGCATCAACTGGGCTAAAGTTTCGTTTCCTATCATATTATGACGATAAACAAACAAGATATAAAACGGTGGCAATTGAATCTCAGGTAATTTTATTTCTTGAATACCCGAAACTCCTTGAATAGCCGTTTCCGTAACAAAACTGATTCCCTTATTCTCTTTAACTAAACTGAGCATTAATCGATAATCTGAAGTCTGGAACAAAGTATGCGGCGTAACATTGTATCGCTCAATCATTCTTTGCAAAACTAAATTGTGAACAGAACCTCCATTTAATGAGATAAAATCTTCCGCAAATAAATCTTCAATCGTTTTGATTTTTGAGACATCCCGATCCGCTGCAGCGATAAATTTAAAATGATGCTCTTTTATTAACTGATAGTCCAAATGATTCTCTTGTGGCAAAATTGTCGTTCCTAATAAGGAAAGATCAATTTCGCCATTTTTTAATTTGCCTAATAATTCCCCCGATCCATCGGCGATTGGAATAATTGCATTGAGTAGATCTGCATCTCGTAAACGGTCAAAAACTTTGGGAATTACGTAATTCGTAATGATTGGTGGCCAACCCATAACAATTTTTTCACGTTTGATTCGTTCCATATCATCACTGATTAAATCATTTTCCAAAAGAATTCGATCAACATGCATTAATAATTGGCGACCAGCATAAGTCAGCGACAAAGAATTAGCGAAACTTTTACGCTTAATTAGAGAAAGTCCGTACGTATCTTCCAATCTTTTTAGTGAATAAGTAATCGTTGGTTGACTGACACCAAAGAAATTAGCCGTATCAGAAAAGTTTTTTAATTCAGATAATTTTTTAAAATATTGATAATCTTTTAAATTCATTTTCCCACCTATAAATTTTATTTATCAAAGTACACATATTTGACTATATTTTTTATCATGTACTATTATACATTCGAAAGTTAATTAAAGACATTGATTTTTTAATATGCCAAATGGGAATAATAGTACATTCCAATATTTATAAAATTATTTTATATAATACGATATGTATAGGGGTATTAAATATATTAATGTTTAACTGTTGAAAAAGTTAATTAGGAGGAATTTTTTTTATGAAATATGAAGG
This sequence comes from Companilactobacillus pabuli, assembly GCF_014058425.1. Classification (NCBI taxonomy): domain Bacteria; kingdom Bacillati; phylum Bacillota; class Bacilli; order Lactobacillales; family Lactobacillaceae; genus Companilactobacillus; species Companilactobacillus pabuli. The sequence goes on along the minus strand of NZ_CP049366.1, from coordinate 922,112 downwards.
TTTAGATTTACTCAATAATCATTTCTTCAATAAAGGTACTGCCTTTACTAAGGAAGAAAGAAAAGAAAATCATATTGAAGGCTTACTTCCACCATTTGTTCAAACTTTGGACCAACAAGTAGAACAAGCCTACGAAAACTATTCAAAGAAGGCTACCTTCCTTGATAAGAGAATGTACTTGATGGATTTGTTTAACGAAAACGTTACTTTGTTCTACAAGTTGTTCAGTGAACACGTTAACGAATTTATGCCAGTTGTTTATGATCCAACTATCGCTGACACAATCGAAAACTACAGTCACTTCTTCTTGGATCCACAAAATGCCGTTTACCTATCAATCGATGACCAAGACGAATTAGAAGCTTCATTGAAGAATGCTACTAAGGGTCGTGATATCAAACTTATCGTTGTAACTGACGGTGAAGGTATTCTTGGTATTGGTGACTGGGGTGTTCAAGGTGTTGACATCTCTGTTGGTAAATTGATGGTTTATACAGCAGCTGCCGGTGTTGATCCTAAGTCAGTTCTTCCAGTTGTTCTTGATGTTGGTACTAACAATAAAGAACTTCTTTCAGATGATCTTTACATGGGTAACCACCACCAACGTGTTACAGGCGACAAGTACTATGCATTTGTTGACAAATTCGTTCAAACTGCAGAAAACTTATTCCCTGATATGTATCTTCACTTTGAAGACTTTGGTCGTAGCAACGCTGCTAATATTTTGAACAAGTACAAAGATGACATCTTGACATTCAACGATGACATCCAAGGTACAGGTATCATTACATTAGCTGGTATTTTAGGTGCTTTGAACATTTCTAAAGAAAAGCTTACTGATCAAGTTTACCTATCATTTGGTGCTGGTACTGCTGGTGCTGGTATTACTAAGAGAATCTTTGACGCTATGGTTGAAGAAGGACTTTCTGAAGAGGAAGCTAAGAAACACTTCTACCTAGTTGACAAGCAAGGTCTATTGTTCGACGACACAGAAGGTCTTACACCTGAACAAAAACCATTCACAAGACAACGTAGTGAATTCGACAATGCTGATGAATTAACTAACTTGGAAGCTGTTGTTAAAGCAGTTCACCCAACAATCTTGGTTGGTACATCAACACAACCTGGTACATTTACAGAACCTATCATCAAGGAAATGGCTGCTCACACAGAACGTCCAATCATTTTCCCACTTTCAAACCCTACAAAACTTGCTGAAGCAAAGGCTGAAGATCTTTTGAAGTGGACTGATGGTAAAGCTCTTATTGCTACTGGTATTCCAGTTGATCCAATCGAATACAATGGTGTTACATACAATATTGGTCAAGCTAACAACGCTTTAGTTTACCCTGGTCTTGGTCTTGGTTCATTAGCTGTTAATGCTAAAGTTCTTTCAGATGGTATGATCAACAAGGCTGCTCACTCATTGGGTGGTATCGTTGATGCTGCACAACCAGGTGCCGCCGTACTTCCTCCAGTTTCAAAACTAGACAAGTTCAGTATTACTGTTGCTGAAGGTGTTGCTCAACAAGCTATTGATGAAAAACTTACATCTGCTACTGATGCTAAGAAGGCTGTTGAAGACGCCAAATGGGAACCTAAATATTAATATATAAATTTGTAAAATAAAGGGGAATTATTTTATGGCTGCATTTATCACTTCTCTAGAGAGTGTTGCTGAAATCGTACTAGTTATCGCCCTAGGTTACTGGCTTAGAGGATCAGGCCGTTTAGGCGATGAATTTAAGGGGAATATCTCATTCATTATTATGAAGATTGCCCTACCTGCTTCAATCTTTGTTTCTGTTCTTAAGTATTTGAATCGAGACAAATTAGCAAGTCTTTCTGGTGGTTTGGTCTTCACCTTCGCCAGTTTCACTATAGGATACATTGTCGCATGGATCCTAACGAAAGTTTTCCGTATTAGAAAAGGCCGTCGTGGTACTTTCATTAACATGTTCGTTAATGCTAATACAATCTTCATTGGTTTACCTTTAAACATGGCTTTGTTTGGAGATAAGAGTTTACCTTACTTCCTTATCTACTATGTTATGAATACAATTTCAACTTGGGCTGTTGGTATCTTCTTCATCTCAAGTGATGATCCAACCGTTGAAAAAGGTGAAAAGAAAGATTTCAACTGGAAGAAATTACTTCCTGCTCCACTTGTTGGTTTCTTAGTTTCATTAGTATTCTTGCTCTTAGCAATTCCTGTTCCAGAATGGATCAATAAGACCTTAGACATGGTCGGTGGTATCGTTACACCTATGTCACTTATCTACATTGGTATTATCTTAGCTGATGCTGGTTTGAAATCTATCAAATTTGACCGTGATACAATCCTTGCCTTGGTTGGTAGATTTATCGTTGCTCCTGCTATCATGATTGGTATCATCCTTGTTGGTGGTTCAATGATCGGTTCAATGCCACAACTAGAAAGTAGCTCATTTATCATCCAATCAGCTGCTCCTGGTCTTGCCGTATTGCCTATCCTAGTTGATCAATCACACGGTGATGTCGACTACGCAACAAACTTGGTTACTACTTCAACTGTCTTGTTCGTAATCGTTGTTCCTATCTTGATGCAAGTTGCAAACTTGATCTAATTGATCATTAATAATAATCCAAAAATCAAAAATTTATTGAAAACAATTCACATTCACACATTTAAAACAAAAAATCAGATCCTCCTCAAATAAATTTTAAAAAAAGTCGTCAAACATTCTGCGGTTTGGCGGCTTTTTTGTGTACTTATTATTATTTTGTTGGTGCAATCAAATCGATCAGACGATTAACCAATTGAGTCACACGGTTAGCATCATTGGCAATTACGTCAACACCACGATTATTTATCATCGTATGCGTTACTTGCAAAAGTCCAATCGAATCCGTATCATCATTAAACTTAGCAATCGGTAAAGTCACATTGTGATCATACATGGGAACATTTCCTGCTTCAACTTTTACGATTTTAGCCCCTTCAGGCATACTGAGAATATAACTTTTGATTCGTTTAAGACTAAAATTGTCTTGATAAAACCCATAGATAACTTCCAATTCACTGATAATAAACTTTATTTCATTATTCATCTGCTTCACTCCCACCTAGTATCCATATGATTAGTATCACGCAAATAACCTCAAATTGACAAGGGATTATCCTTATTCATTTAAACTACGTTCAAGCGCTGTTTCTAAGCTCGGACCATAAGTTTCACCGAACAAGTTCAAATGAGCTAACAAGTAATATACTTGATACCAAATCATCCGTTGTTGCCATCCATGCGATAAGGGATAAATACTGTTATATCCTTGATAAAATTCATCCGTGAATCCACCAAATAATAGAGTCATAGCAATATCCATCTCACGGTTACCATAGAAAACATCGGGATCGAACAAAATTGGTTGATGATTTTTTTCAAATCCAACATTACCATTCCACAAATCACCATGAAGTAAACTTGGAACAACAGGGTTCTTTTGATAATATCTGACAATCATATCTTTATAATTCATAAATAATTTCTGTCGATAATTGTTCCAATATCCTTTTTCTTTGACTAGTTTCACTAAAACATTCAAACGTTGATCGATATAAAAATCACTCCAGTTACTTTGCCATTGGTTGATTTTAGGATTTTTAGCATTTAAAACATCATGATCTAAACCAAATTTAGGGGCATGCTTTTGATGCAACTTAGCCACTAATTGTCCTAGGTCATATTGTGAACCTGCACCAAAATCAACAAATCTTTGAATCAAATATCCACAATTTTTAAAGGTACCAATTTTAATGACCCTAGGAGCATTAGCAACCGTATTAATCAAATCTAATCCTTCTTTTTCATGGTTAAAAAAACTAGCTTGATTGCTCGGTTGAACTTTTAAAAAATACTTACCTTGATCACTTTCAACTGCAAAGGCTAAATTAATGTCACCACCTGATACTGGTGTAACTTGATAAACTTGACCTAAATTGAGTTCTTGATACCAACTTTCATCAATTTGCAAAATCATCACTTCCTTAGTCATATCATAACAAAAAAACTGAGTACCCTATCCGCAGATGATAGAATACTCAGTCTTTTATTTTGTATTTTTGATTAAACGGGCGATGTTCTCTGATACTTGTTGAAGATTTTTATCAGTATCAGCAATGGCTTTGGATAAATCTTCTACCCCCGGAACACAAGTGAAGATAGCGTCAATACCCAAAGGATATAACTCAGAAATCTTTTCGCCGACGGAACCAGCGATGGCAATTACAGTTGCATTGGGGTTGACAGCTTTAGTAGCCTTGGCAACCCCAATGGGAGTTTTGCCGAATTTAGTCTGAAAATCGATCTGACCTTCGCCAGTTATAACGACGTCAGCATCTTGCACAATATCTTTTAATCCGGTGTAGTCAACAACTATGTCGACCCCTGAACGCATTTGTGAATTAGTAAAAGCTAAAAGCCCTGCTCCTAATCCACCAGCGGCACCGGCACCAGGTGTTTGTTCTAAATCTTTTCCTAGATCACGTTTTAACACATCGGCATAATGTGATAGAGCCTCATCTAGGAAGTCAACCATTTCCGGACTAGCACCCTTTTGTGGTCCGAAGACGTGACTGGCACCATTTTTACCAGTTAAAGGATTAGTAACGTCAGAAGCAATGATAACTTTGACATCCTTTAATTCTGGTAACATCTGAGAAATGTCAATATGGTCGAGCTTTTTGAGCATAGCACCACCATACTGCAATTCTTTGTCTTTGTCGTCTAACAATTTAGCGCCTAAGGCTTGAGCCATTCCAGCACCTCCATCATTTGTGGCAGAACCACCGATTCCAATAATGATGGTCTTAGCACCTTTTTGGATAGCCGACTTAATCAATTCACCAGTTCCAAAAGTCGTTGTAACGTAAGGATTTTGGGTAAATTGATTAATAAATTGAATTCCACTAGCTTGAGCCATTTCAATAATAGCCACTTGGCCGTCATCGATTAGACCGTATTGAGCCTGTGTTTTGTTACCTAAAGGATTAACCACTGTTTCAGTGATCATTTGACCATTTCTAGCATCAACTAATGATTGAACTGTTCCTTCACCACCATCAGCCATTGGTACATTGACGAATTCGGCATCAGGATAAACTTTGGCAAAGCCCTTTTTCATTGATTGAGCAACTTGTTTGGCAGTTAACGAGTTCTTATATGAATCTGGAGCTAATACTATTTTCATTTATACGTCACCTCTAGAACAGATTTCCATACATCAATGTTGCAACAATTGTCATTGAAAGTCCAACTAACATTTCCCACAAAACAACGCTCATTCTTTCTTTAAAGTGCATTTGAACCGCTTGAGCTGTAACGTGAAAATAATTACCATGTGGCAATTGATCGATTACTGTGGCACCAGTGTGAACCATTGCGGCTGCACCAGTTCCTGAAATTCCAAATGACATAATTGATTTGGCAAATGAGTTTGAAGCTAAGATAACACCGGTTGAAGTTGAAGCCGTTGCTGCAGCCATCAAAATACCAGCGATTGGAGCTAAGAAGGTACCAGAAATTCCAGTTGTTTGAACGATTTCGACAACCTTTTGTGGCAAGTTAGATGCTGAAACCAATCCAGCAATCGCACCAGCACCAATCAAAATCATTACAACATCGGTCATTCTAGCTAAACCTTTAGCCATGTATTGCAAGAACTTCTTGCCTTGTCCCATAGCTAAGGTTCCAACTAAACCAGCAATCGGCAAGATGTACATCGCATCAAGATTAAATGAAGCTAAAGCCTTGATACCAAAAATATCCCCGACTGGCGTGATCAAAAGCAAAATCACTGCTACTAAAGGTGTAACGATAGCAGCTTTTAAACTTGGCAAATCATCTTGTTTCTTCGACTCAAATTTTTGGTCGTCGGGTACAAAAGAACCACGATGCTTAATTAAAGTGGCCAATAAAACTGTAACAATCAAACCAACGACTGCTGGTACGAAATCAGCAATCATCACTTGTGATAAGTCAACATTGAATCCTTTAGCAGCCGCAATTGTATTAGGATTAGGCGAGATAACGTTACCCGCTTTACCTCCACCAGACAGAGCCACTAGTAATGAAAGTTTACTGTAATGCATTTTTTGACCAACTTCTAGTGCAATTGGTGCGACGATCAAAACTGCTACTGGAATAAAAATCCCAACACCTGTCAAAACCATAGTTGAAAGTGCTAAAGCCAAAATTGCCAACTTATCGCTAAAATGATCCACGATATTAGAAGCAATTACATTAGCTGCACCAGATTCCATCATGACACCTGCTAACACTCCGGCTGCGATTACACGAATAATCGTCCCCATGACACCGGAACTACCTTTGACAATCGTATCAGTCGTCTGCGTCAAAGACATGCCACCGACTAAACAACCAATGATTGCACCAAAGATCAAAGCATAAACTGGATTAACTCTAAATAAAATCAACCCAATTGCTAAAAGCAAACCCAAAAGAGCTGCCCACCATGCAATAACCATCCTAAATTAACACCCTTTCTTAACTTCTCTAGCCAATTGTTAAATAATTAACAATTGAGCAACGTGTGTATAATACCTTTTTGATTTTTTAAAATCAATGTACACTTGCACAAATTATAATGTTAAAATGATGAATTTTTATTTTTTTTACCTGATAAATCAATGTTTTATTACTCAAAAATATTGTAAAATAAATATATGCACAATTTTATGCTTTGCGCTTTCATTAAAGTTTGAATATTTTTTAACAAGGAAGAATAAAAATATGAAATTAGACCCGAATCTGGCACAGTCTATCGTTGATAAAATGATGAAGAGTGTGCCTTACAACATTAATATGATGAACGAAAAGGGAATTATTATTGCCAGTGGCGACAAATCACGAATCCATACTTTACATATCGGTGCCGTCGATACTATTCAAAGTGGCAAAACTAAACCAATGATCCAATCATTTGGAAAATATGGTCAACCCGGAGTTAACATCCCTGTACAATTTAACAATGAAACTATTGGCGTTATCGGTATTACCGGGGATCCCGAAAAAGTTACTCCTTTAGCCTCATTGTTAAAGATTTCAACCGAGTTATTGATTTCACAAATTAATAACACTAAAGTTGAAGGTCGTCGCAAAGAAAGTTTGAATCATTTCTTATATGAATGGACTAATACTGAGGATGCTTCATTAAATGATGAACTACAGTTGCGTGCTGAAACCTTAAACATCGACTTATCGATCAATCGGTATATTGTTTTAATTGAAACAAATGATTTGAACGAATTACAAATTAGTCCCTTTGATTTTTCTTTTAGAAAAACTCCTGGAGAATATTTACTGATTGTTAGAAACGAAACCGATTTAAATAGATATCTTAAATTTGGTCAAGAAAATCAGTTAATGGTCGGTATCAGTGATAAGTTGACCAATCTTAAACAAGCTGTGCGCCAAGCTTCAGACACTATTACCGTCAGTAAAGAATTACAACTAACCGGCTTCTATCACTTTAAAGAGATTCGTTTTCTCAATCACATTCTTGATAGTAATTTGTATTCAAAAAAAGCCTTGAGCGTATTTAAAAGCTTTCTCAAGACTAAATCCGGTTTAGAATTAATCGATACGATCGACTGTTATTTCAAGCATAACGGTAATGTAACGGAGACTTCTAAAGCCTTAAACGTTCATCGTAATACTACTAATTATCGTCTCAATAATATTTCAGAGTATTTTGGACTAGATTTAAAAGATTTGACCGATATTTTACAACTATACGTTAATTTTCTTTATTTCAAAAAATATCAATATGAACATCGTTAAAATTGATATTTTTTGACGAATTGCTTATTATTCAAGTGAAATAAATTCATATTGTGAGGTCTATCAAATGGTATTAATGAATTTGAATTACAGAACTAATTACTTACACACTTACTTCAAAACGACCGTGGTAATTCCAGATACAAATGAAGCCGAATATACTACAGTCTGGTTGTTGCATGGCTATACTGGAGACGACAGTGCCTGGATCCGTCACGTCAATATCGAAAAAATTGCTCGTGATCACAATTTTGCGATAATCATGCCTGAAGCGAGAAACTCGTTTTATTCTGATTCTAATTTCATACCTTATTATTCCTATTTCATTGATGAATTCATCCCTAAGATGCAACATCTCTTACCTATTTCAAAAGACAGATCAAAGAACTATATCGTCGGTTCTAGCATGGGCGGATATGGAGCTTTGAAAATTGCCTTTATGAATGATGATAAATTCAGTAAGGTTGCTGCCCTCTCACCAATTACCGATATTGAACACTTCCGGGACAATCCTAAGAGTCCAATGGCCAAAAATACCTTTGACAGTATCTTCGACAGTCCCGAAAAATTAGCTAAAAATCAATTGACTAATATTTACAACAACCGTCAACCAAAACAAGAAATTTTGACTTTGTGTGGCGATAAAGACTTTATGCATGAAGATAACGTCATGTTCAAAAACTTTCTATCAATTCATGCCAAAGCTCGTTACACTTGTATGCCAGTCGAGGGAGATCATTCTTGGAACACCTGGAGTCAAAATATCAACCAGGTCTTTGATTGGTTAGAAAAATGAGTACAAAAAAACCGCTAATCTTGAAATTAGCGGTTTTTATTTTTACCAAACGAAGATTCCAACGAATGCAGCTGACAATAGTGATACCAAAATACCTGATAACAACATGTAACCAACATTCTTAGAAATAGCATCGTTCTTTTCTTTATCAACGATACCCTTGAAACATCCGATAATCATTCCCAAAGTTGAGAAGTTAGCGAATGATGTAATGAAGACTGTTAGAACAGCCTTGAAGTGAGGATCAAAGTCTTTAATGATAC